>JALYQE010000175.1 GCA_030855965.1 Verrucomicrobiota bacterium
GCCGCGTTTCGCCGCCTTATCCAAGGCGGAGACGAGGGCGCGGGTCTCTTCCGGTTTCGCGCCGGCCGCGTGGCGTTTCGTGAGTGAACGCAAGTTGGTGATCACGCTCCGATTACGAAGAGTGCGGCGAGGATTTTGACGAGCGCGTTTCGAAGCAGATTTGGAGTTGGCCATGAGTCGGGAATTTGTGGACGGGCAGGGTCGCGGACACGTGGTGGCTTGTCAAGACGGGGAGTGCGCGTGAAAGCGCGGTTCTTTTTCGATCCGGCCGGGCGCGTCGTGTTAAAGTCCGCGGCATGGAGTTGTTTTGGTGGGGCGTCACACTGGTGCTGATGGCGGTTGGACTTCTCGGGACGATCCTGCCGGTTTTCCCCGGCACGATCATTATCCTCGCCGCCGCCATCCTGCACCGCATCATGCTCGGCCCCGACAAAAGCCTCGGCTGGGCCGGTCTCGGGGTGCTCGTTCTGCTCATGCTGGCCTCCTACGCGGTCGATTTCGCGGGCAGCTGGCTGGGCGCGCGCCGCTTCGGGGCGACGAAATGGGGTGCGCTGGGGGCGATGGCGGGAGCGATCGTCGGGATCTTTTTTGGACTGCCCGGCCTGCTCGTGGGTCCGGTGGTGGGAACGCTGGCGGGAGAGATATTTGGGGGCATGAAAATGATCGATGCCGGCCGCGCCAGCTGGGGTGCGCTCCTCGGCAATCTCGCCGCGATCGTGGGCAAACTCCTCCTCGCGCTCGCGATGGTGAGCTGGTTTCTGGTCGCGACCCCGACGCCTTTCTAGGCGGTTAGCGGCGGGGCGAAGAAGAATCGAGCTTCGCGTAAACGCCGATCAAGGGGCGATGCGAAGGTGTCGAAGCACGGAAATCACTGACGAAACCACGAGCGGTGCGAATTTCGACATGTCCAGCAGCCCGGCCCGAGCCGTAAACGATCACCGAACCGATCGGCGCCTGGTAAGGATCTCTCACGGCGAGACGCGTGAACCCGAAGGATTTCACCAGCTCATCGCCCGCCTGCCTCGCGTAGGCGGTCTTGGGATAGGAATCGACCGCGCCGGAGGCAAGCAGCGCCTGTTTGACATAGCGCCAGCAGCGGCTTTTGGAGTGGGCATTGGCGCGCTCTTCCGCAATCGTCGCCGCCCGCGCCAGCTTGGGATCGAGATGGGGCAGATTCTTTATCTTGCCGGTGAACCGGGAGATTATCTCGGTCGTTTGCACCTTCCCGTTGGCATCGACGTAGACAAAACGAGTCTCCGATTTGGAGAGACCGGCGGCCTGAAGATTCGAGAGGGCGAGAATACAGGTGAGAAAGAGAAAAAGTCGAAGCACGAGTGCCTCTTATGTAGGCAATTCCAATGCCGCGCAAACAAAAAAGTCCAATTGGCGGGATTTTTTCGTCTTCAAAGCCCGAGGTGCGGAAAGAGATCCTCCTCCAAGTCTCTAAATAAGATTGACATGTCCGCTAAAACTTGAGAAACGGTCACGCCGGATTCGAAAGGGAAAATATGAGGATGAAAAAGCTAAGCTTGTTACTGATCGCGATGGCGCTGGCCGCAACGGGCGCATTTGCCGCCACCGAAGGAACCGATAATGCCTCCAACTACGGCGGAACCTGGACCAACGGAAGCAATGGGGGCTCCGGCTTTGGCGCGTGGGCAATTACGGACGGCGACGGTGGACATTACATCGGTGCCACCGGTCTCGGTTCCAACACCTTTGGTCTTTTTAATACCTTTACGACCACAACGACGGACGCTATTCGGCCCTTCATGGGGGCGCTTGCGCCCGGCCAGACTTTTTCGATTGATCTCGGCTTCTCGCCCTTCGCCGCCGGCGGTTCGATTGGAATTAACCTGCGGAGCGGCACGAACGAGGTCATCACCCTTTCCACGACTGGCTCGGGCGATTGGATACTCAACGATGGAGGATCGGATTTCAGTGCCGGAGCGACAGCCACGGCTAATACCCCGTTTTCTTTCTCCTTCACTTACAATGGAGGGAGCAGTTATTCCTTTAGCCTAACCGGATCCGCCGGAGGCGTGAACTTCACGTCCAGTAATGCAGGGATCAGCAGCATCGACAACCTGAGAATCTTCAACTTCAATCAAGGCCCGGGCGCAAACCTCGGCTTTGATAACCTCGCGATCGTGCCCGAGCCCTCGAGCTTTGCGCTCCTTGCCGGACCGGCCCTGCTCGGCGCTTGGTTCTTCCTGCGCCGCCGGCGCCAGGCCTAACGACTGTTCTGTTTGGTGTGGAAAACCCGTCCGTGATGGACGGGTTTTCTATTTCTAGCCGACGACGCGGCCGCTCACTTCGCCAAAGCCGACCCGGTAACCGTCCCCTTCGGCCCAGCCGCTGATCGTTAGCCGATCTCCATCTTCGAGCCACTTCCGCGTCTCGCCTCCCGGCAACGGCAAGGGGTTCGCTCCGCGCCAGGTCAGCTCGAGCATGCTCCCGCGACCGTCTTCCGCCGGGCCGCTGATCGTGCCGCTGGCGAGGAGGTCGCCCGGTTGCAGGTTGCAGCCGCCGACCGTGTGGTGCGCCAATTGTTGCGCCATGCTCCAGTAGAGATTCGAGAAATTGCTCCGGGTGATGGTTTGCGGCGCACTCATTTGCGCGGTCTGCAGGGTCGCCTCCAGCCGGATGTCGAAGGTAAAATCGTCCGGCGCGCGCAGGTAGTCCATCGGCGGCGGGTCCTGGGCCGGGAGCGGCTTTCGGAACGGTTCGAGCGCCTCCAGGGTCACGATCCAGGGTGAGATGCTCGTGCAAAAATTCTTCGCGAGGAAGGGGCCGAGCGGCTGGTATTCCCAGGTCTGGATGTCGCGCGCGCTCCAGTCATTCATCAGGACGATCCCGAAAATATGATCCGCTGCCTGCGCGATCGGAACCGGCTCGCCGAGCTTGTTCGGCGGGCCGACGAAAAACGCGGCCTCCAGTTCAAAATCGAGGGCCCGGCTGGCGCTGAAGATCGGCGCCTCGGCGTCGGGCGGCTTGATTTGGCCATGCGGGCGGCGCACGTCAGCCCCGCTCGGCACGATCGAGCTGGCCCGGCCGTGATAGGCAATCGGGAGCCACTTCCAATTTGGCATGAGCGCGTTTTCGGGGCCGCGGAACATCGTCCCGACATTGAAAGCGTGATGATAGGAAGAGTAAAAATCGGTGTAATCGCCGATCCGCGCCGGCAACTGCATCGTAACCTCGCTCTGCGCATGGAAAGCTCTCGCCCGCAGCGCTGCGTCATCACGCAGGGTGGCCGTCTCGGCTGCAAGCAGGTGCTGCAGAATCTCGCGCACTTTCCGCCAGGTCGGGCGCCCGAGGGCGAGAAAGGCGTTGAGCGACTCGCTCGCAAAGATCGGGCTGGAGCCGAAGTTCAGCGCGCTAAAATATCCGCCTTCGTCGAGCACCGCGAGGTCGAGGACAAGGTCGCCGATCGCCACCCCGGCCCGGGCCGGGCCGTCGTTAGGCCGAAAAATTCCGTAGGGCAGGTTCTGGATCGGGAAGTGCGACTCGGACGCGACCTCGATGAAAGAGCGAAGCGAGGTGGACATGGTTTAGGGTTTCTTAAAAAGACCGAGCGCGCGCAGGTCTTCGCGCGGTTCCTCAAAGCTGCAACTACCTAACGACGTCACGAGCTGGCGGCGGGCTACGATCTGCGCGGTCGAGATTTTCCAGTCGCGCCAGCGCATCATCTCGTCGTCGAAAATAAACGCACTTGCCTCCTCCTCGGCCAGCATTTCCTGGGTCTGGGTTTCGCTCCAGCGATGCTCGGCCGCGAGCACGCCCGCGCCGAGGACGTTGAGGAAGCCGTGCATCTTCGTGCCCACGCTCTCGTGAAACTTCAGCACCGGGTGGTGCAGCCCGGCGGTGAACTTGATCGGCACCCGGTGGCGCGAGGCCGTGACCAGCGCGCGCGCGATTTGCTCGCCGCTCGGGAAGGCATCCGCCGTCACCCCGCCGGTCCGCAATTTGAACCCGGCATTGCTGCCCGAGAGCGCCTCGATCGTCTTGGCGTCCGATTCGGCGGGCGCCTCCCAAAAAACTTTCAGCGCCAGGTCACCGAGGGTGGCACGGGCCACGCCTAACGACTTCGCGACCGGCCCGGGCGGGAGAGGCATTTCGAATTGCCGGATCAAGACCACGCCCTTGTGCCCGTTGTGAAATTCCTTGATCGCATCCGCCGCCGTCTCCAGGGCGCGGCGAAATTCCGCCGCCTTCGTTGTCTTGGGGCCGAGGGCGGAAACCTCGAGCGGATGCTCCGCGTCGAACGCTTCCAGCTGCGGGCGGGCCTCGCCAAATTTTGCCACCGGCAAAATAAAGGCGCCGAGCATCCAGCGATCCCCCGACCGCACATAGGCCGCCTGATTCTGCAAAGCGGGCTCGAGCGCGAGATCAGCCGGCGGGAAGAGTCCCGCGTAGTCGATCGCGTGGGCGAGAAGTGCGCGTAAAGAAGCAGCCGGCATTGGGAGAGAACTCAACGGCGCAATCACCGCGCTCGTCAACCGGTCGTTTCGCGCGGCGTCCTCTTTGTCAGGCCGGCCCGCCGCGACCGAGATCGAAAAATTTCCTCCGAAGCGGGATTCTTTTTCGCAATCCAAAGCGCCGGGGCGCGTGAATGTGGCCCGGCAACCGATTCAGCGAGGAGGTGGAAATCGAACTCGAGAAAGCGCCTTCCGAACGGCAAGAAGGTGAAGAAAACGTGGAGAAAACGGTCGTCACGCCGCGTCTGCGCGTGCACGACCTGCTGCAGCGACGGTTCGATGTGCGCTCATTCGCTACGACCGGGCTCTTCCTGCTCGCGATTTTTTACACAATCTATTTCCTTCGGTCGCTCCTCCTTCCGATCGTGCTCGCGCTGCTCCTGAGCTATCTCCTGCGTCCCATCGTGCGCGTTCTGGCCAAGGCAAAAATCCCGCTTTTGATCGGCTCCGCCCTCCTCCTGCTCTCGCTCGTCGGCCTGATTGGCTACGGAGTTTCCTTCCTCGCCGCGCCCGCCGCGGGCTGGCTCGAAAAAGCGCCTTACAGCCTGCACGAATTGCAACAGAAACTTCTCCCCTTCAGGAAGCCGATGGAGAAAGTCGCCCAGGCCAGCGGAGCGATTGAAAACCTGACCACGACCGAGAGCGAGCGGAACAAACCGCCGGCCGTGGAAGTCAAAGAGCATTCGCTCACCAACCGTCTGATGGTGCAGACGCCGGAGATGTTGGTGAGCGCCCTAACGATGCTCATCCTGCTTTATTTCCTGCTCGCCTACGACGAGGTCTTCCTCACAAAGCTGATCAAGCTGATGCCAACGCTCTCGGATAAAAAACGCGCGGTCTCGATCGCGCACGAGATCGAGGCCCAGGTCTCGCGCTATCTCTTTACGGTCACGCTGATCAACGTCGGGCTCGGGATCGCGGTCGGAACGGCGGTCGGCTTCCTCGGTTTGCCCAACCCGATCATGTGGGGCGCGATGGTGGCGGTCCTCAATTTTATCCCCTATCTCGGCGCCCTTACCGGGATTATTTGCATGACGTTAGGCGCGGTTCTGAGTTTCGACAGCATAAGCTACGCGATGCTGTTCCCGCTCACCTATTTCATCATCGCCACCCTCGAGGGAAATTTCATCACCCCCTTTGTCATGGGGCGCTCGCTCACGCTCAACCCGGTGCTGGTCCTGCTTTCGCTCACTTTCTGGGGCTGGATGTGGGGCATCACCGGCATCATCCTCGCCGTCCCGATCCTGGCCGCGTTCAAGATTTTTTGTTCGCACATCGAGCCGATGGAACCGCTGGCGGAATTCATGAGCTGAGGCCGGCGCCGTAGTTTAGCGTTGCCGCTCCGCCTGCCCCGGCGTTAAGAAATGATGTGGAAGCAAGCGCAAACCAACCCGTCATGCCTAACGAGCCGCCTGCGGCCGCGGCTTATTCCCGCAAGAATCCTTTTCCCGGCCGGATGCTGGTCAACCGCCGGCTAAACAGTCCCGACTCGGAAAAGAACACCCGCCATTTCGAGATCTCGCTCGCGGGGTCCGGCATCACCTACGAGGTGGGCGATTCGATGGCGGTCTACCCGACCAACGATCCCTTGCTGGTCGACGAAATCCTGAAAGCGATCGGGGCCACAGGTGCAGAAGAGATCGCCGGCAACCGTGGCGTCCCGACCACGGTGCGCGACGGCTTGCTGAGCGATTACAGCATCACCCAACCGACCCCGAAATTCCTCAAGGCAATCGCGCAACGCGCCTCCGCCGCGCCGCTCCTCAACGAGTTGCTCGAGCCGGAACGGAAACACGATCTCGCGACCTACGTTTGGGGTTTGGAAGTGATCGATTTCCTCCTCGAGCACCCCTCGATCAAATGGACGCCGCAGGAATTCGCCGCCCTTCTCCCCAAACTCCAGCCGCGCCTTTATTCCATCGCCTCGAGCCTCAAGGCGCACCCCGACGCGGTCCATTTCATCATCGACGTCGTGACCTACCGCAGCCACGGCCGGGTCCGCAAAGGCATTTGCTCCAGCTTCCTCGCCGAGCGTTGCGCCGATTCGCCCGCTCCGATTTATCCGACGGCCTCGAAATTTCGCCTGCCTGAGGAGAATGACGCGCCCATCATCATGGTCGGCCCCGGCACCGGTGTCGCGCCTTTCCGCGCCTTCCTCCAGGAACGTCAGGCGACGGGTGCGCGCGGACGGAACTGGCTTTTCTTCGGCGCCCAGCGCGAGCAGAGCGATTATTTTTACAAGGAAGATTTCGACCGGTTCAGCGCCGACGGTCTTTTGACCCGCATCGACACCGCCTTTTCGCGCGACCAGGCGCACAAAATTTACGTGCAGGACCGGATGCTCGAAGCCTCCGGCGAAATCTGGAAATGGCTCGAGGAAGGGGCGCACTTCTACGTCTGCGGCGATGCCATGCGGATGGCCAAGGATGTCGACGCGACCCTGCGCCAGATCGTGCAGCAGGAAGGCGGGAAAGACCCCGAGGAAGCAAACCAGTACGTCGAGCAGCTGAAGAACGAAAAACGCTACAAGCGCGACGTTTACTAAAACCTTCGCGATCGAATCACAACACGACCGGGCGGCCCTCGGTCATGACCAGCACCTTCTCCTCCACTCCGTGCGCGCGCGCGCTCGAGAGGAGCCGCTCCGGCGGCTCGTGCAGCGGCTCGTAGCCGAGGCGAAACGTGCCGTAATGCATCGGGACCAGTCTGCGCGCGCGCAGCTCGAGAAACGCGCGCACCGCTTCTTCCGGATTCATGTGCACCTCGCGCTTGCTCGGCGCGTCGTAGGCGCCGATCGGCAAAAGCGCGATCTCAATCGGGAAACGCGCCCCGATTTCCTCGAAGCCGGGGAAGTAAGCGCTGTCGCCGCAATGAAAGATGGAGCGCTTGTTCGCCTCGATCACAAACCCTCCGAACCCCCGATGTTGATCGGCCAGCATCCGCGCGCCCCAATGATGGCACGGCGTCATCGAAATCTTAAGCGGTCCGGTCTCGATCTGCTCCCATTGCTCGAGCTCGTGCACGATGTTGAACCCAAGATCGTGCACCAGGTTCCCCACCCCGGTCGGGACCACGATCGGCTGATCGGCCGCAACCCGGCGCAGGCTGCGCCGGTCGAGGTGATCGAAATGAGCGTGGGTCACGAGCACGAGATCGATCGAAGGAAGGTGGTCGATGTGAAACCCGGGGCGTTTCAGTCGCTTGATCACGCTCAGCCACATCGACCAATTGGGATCGATCAGCACGTTCATGCCCGCGACCTGGACGAGGAAAGAGGCGTGCCCGATCCAGGTGATGCCGACCTCGTTCGGCCCGACTTTCGGAAAGAGCGGCCTCGCCCGATCGCCGGAGCGCTTGGTGAAAAGCGACGGAATCAGAACCTCGGTCAGGAAATTCCGTTTGTGCCAATCGAGCCCCGGCTTGAGGCCGACCCGCTTGGGCTTGGGCGTGCTGAGCGACGCGCTTCCGTTCTCAGCAGAAGCGCGCACGACCTGAGTGCGCTTTTTCCGCGAAAAAGGTGTCGGCACAGTCGGCCAACCATATAAACTAACGCGGGTGAAGCAATCGTTTTGCAGGACGCCGCCCGGACCGGCAAACGGCGAGCTTTTCGCCTAACGACACTCGCTCCATGAACTTCGCAGTTCCCCGCCGGCAGCCGCTCACGGGGGTGGCTCTTTCCGCGCTTACCGGCATCCTCCTGGCCGAGTTCTTCCCTTTTCCCGTGCCACTTCTCGGGGCCGCGATCGCGCTCGGCGCGATCGTTAGCCTGGCCCGGCCGAGCCTGTGGCTGACGCACCTACTCGTCGCCGCCTTCTACTTCGCCCTGCACCAGGCGCAACTGCACGACACTCCCGGGCGCGAACTGCGCGCGCGCCTCGGCGACCGGGCCCGGGTCGTCACGGTCCGCGGAATGGTCGCGAGCGAACCGAAACATTCGCCTAACGACTACACCACCTTCCTCCTCCGCCTCAACGCGCTCGAGCTCGACGGCCGCTCCGAGCCCTGCGCCGCCATCATGCAGGCGCGTTGGCGAGCAACTCCAAGGCTGGGCGACGAGATCCGGCTCACCGGGATCGCGGAACCGATCGCCCCGCCGCGCAACCCGGGCGTCTTCGATCTGCGCGCCTACCTCGCGCGGCAGGATGTCTTCCAGAGCGTCTTCGTGCGTTATCCGGAAAACGGGATCATCCTCCGCGCCGGAGGCGGCAATCCCGTCGTGCGCTGGGCCGCCCGCGCGCGCGACTGGATGCGCACCAATCTCACCCGCGACCTGGAAGATTCGCCGGAGGTGGCGGCGCTGATCAACGGCATGGCGCTCGGCCTCCGGCACGAGTCGCCTAACGACGTCGAGGAGCCCTTTCAGCAAAGCGGAACCCTGCATCTCTTTTCCGTCTCCGGTCTGCATGTGGCCATCATCGCGCAGCTTCTCTGGATCCTGGCTTCGCTCCTCCGCCTGCCGCGGACGGCGGCGGCAGCGCTCATCATTCCCTGTCTCTTCTTTTACGCGGCTATCACCGGTTTCCACGTCTCCAGCCTGCGCGCCGCGACGATGGCTGCCTTCTTGTTAGGCGGAATCTTCTTCGATCGTCCGGTCCTCGCGCTCAACAGCCTCGGCGGCGCCGCTCTCGTCATTCTCGCTCTTGATTCGAATCAGTTCTTCACCGCCGGTTTCCAGCTTTCCTTTGCCGTGGTCGCGGCGATTCTCCTTTGGCAAAACCGCTTCTTCACCGTTCTCCTTCGGCCGGCGGAAGCGGATCCGTTTCTGCCCCGCAGCCTGGTCAGCCGCACGCGGCGGTTTGGTGAAGCGACCTACCGGCTCGTCGCCAGCGGCCTTTCTGTCTCGGCAGCGGCCTGGGCCGGTTCGCTCCTCCTCATCCTTTGGTATTTCTATCTCATTACCCCGGTTTCGCTGGTCGCCAACCTCGCCGTGGTCCCGGTCGCCTTCTGCGTCCTCGCGGTCGGGATGTTGTCGTTAGTGATGGCGCCGTTTTCCTCCGCGCTCGCTCTCGTTTTTACCAACGCCAACTGGAGTCTCGCGCATCTCATCTTCAGCCTGGCGCAGTTCTTCGCCCAGCTCCCAACCGGACACGCCTATGTCGAGCGTCCGCATTGGCCGACCGGCGCGCGCGCCGAAATCACCGTCCTCGATGCCGGCCCGGGCGCAGCCATGCACCTTCGCGCTGGCGGACCGGACTGGCTCTTCGATGCCGGGAGCGCGCGCGATTACGAGCGTTTCCTGCGCGACTACCTCCATGCGCGGGGGATCGACCGGCTCGATGGCCTCCTCCTCACTCACGGCGATTCCCAGCATCTCGGCGGGGCCGGGCCGCTGCTCGACGAATTTCAGCTGCGCCGGGTGCTCGACAACGGCGCGCCGAATCGCTCCAGCGTGCACCGCGCCTTGGTCGTTAGGCTGAAAGAGCGGGAAATTGCCGCGCAAGGGCGCGAGGTTACGATCAGCCGCAATGTGACCGCTCGCGTCCTGTTTCCGCCGGCTGGTTTGAAGACGAAAGCAGCCGACGACCAGGCCCTGGTGGTGCAATTGCTCATCGCCGGAAAACATCGCGTCCTCCTCGTCTCGGACTGCGGCCTGGAGACGGAGCGCGCCTTGCTCGCTCAGCCTAACGACCTCCGGAGCGACATCCTGATCAAGGGCCAGCACCACACCGGCGCCTCCGGCTCGGCGGAATTTCTCGACGCCGTCCGCCCGCGATTGATCGTCGCCAGCTCGATCGATTTCCCCGCGCGCGAACGCATCCCGGACGACTGGGCGGAAATGGTCCGCGCGCGCGGAATCCAACTCCTGCGCCAGGATGAAACCGGCGCGGTTACGCTAAAATTCTTCCGCGACAGATGGAGCGCGACGCCGTTTCTCAGTCAGCCGACCTTTCGCAGCACGAGCCGGTGAATGGCCGCGCCGTCCGCGAGGAAATGTTTCTCGAAAGTCGTGATCGGAAATTCTTCCCCGGGCGCCGGAGCCGTCTCGACAAAAATCTCCGGCGAAATCACCGCGCTGATGGCGCCGAAATATTTCTTATCGTCGGTCACGATGCGCAGGCGTCCCGCAGGCGCGAGCAGCCGATGCACGAGGGCGAGAAAGTCGGGAGTCACCATCCGCCGGCGGCGATGCTTGCTTTTCGGCCAGGGATCGGGAAAAAGCAGATGCACCATTTCGGCCGACCCCGCGGGGAGCAGGTATTGCAGGGCGTAGCTGCTCTCGATTCGGAGAAAGCGGACGTTCGTTAGGCCAAGGCGCGAGGCTTTCTTGCAGCCGCGCCAGACCCGCCCGGCAAGTTTTTCGAGGCCGAGGAAATTTCGCTCCGGAAACCGCTCCGCCTGCGCGACCGCAAAGGCCCCGTCGCCACATCCGATATCCAGTTCGAGCGGCGCGGGGCGCGGAAAAATCTGCGCGAGATCGAGCGGCGTGAAATAATCCGCCGGAACCAGTTCGAAATCTTCCGCCTTCGCTCGCGCGGCCGGGGTTTCCTCCGTCATCTGGATCGATTCATCCGCACCCTGGGATCGGGGGAGGCCGTGAACCTCTGCTTACTTCTTCATCAGGTCGAGCACCACGCTCGTCATCCCGATCATGCCGGTGCGAATGGTCGGTTCCGGTACGGGCAGGAACTTGCTCGAGTGCAACGAGGGCAGCTGAGCACCGGTCTTCTTCGCCTCTGCCGCCTTGGCCGGATCGACTGCGCCGACATTAAACATGAAGGCAGGGATGGAGTGATCGGGCAGGCTGAATTCGGAAAAATCTTCGCCGCCCATGGTCGGCGATTTCTCGATGATCTTGTCCTCGCCGAGTGCGGCCTTCATCGCGGCGGCGCCTCGTTTCGTGAGCTCGGGGTTATTATAGGTCGCGGGGGTAAATCCGTCCTTGTCCACCTGCACCACCGGCATTCTGTCATCCGGTAACCCCGCCGCGCTCGCCGCGCCGCGCGCGATCCGCTCGATCGAGGCGAGGACTTTTTCGCGCACTTCTTTTTTATAGGTGCGCACCGTCAGCTGCATCTTTACCTCGTCGGAGATGATGTTGTGCTTATTCCCGCCATGGATGGAACCGACCGTCACGACCGTCGGTTCGAGCGGATTGATTTGGCGCGAGTCGATCGTCTGCCAGGCATTGATGATCTGCGCGGCGAGCACGACCGGATCCTTTGTCGTGTGCGGGTAGGCGCCGTGCCCGCCCATGCCTTTGACCGAGACGTCAACCGAGTCGACCGCCGCATAACAGTAGCCTTCCGTCACGCCGATTTTGCCCGCCTCAATCTCCGCATCGTCGTGCAGACCGAGCGCGTAATCCGGTTTCGGCCAGCGGGTGTAAAGCCCGTCCTTCAACATCGCGCGCGCGCCGCCAACGGTTTCCTCTGCCGGTTGCCCGATGAAAATGATCGTGCCTTTCCATTGCTCCTTCAGTTTGCCAAGGACGCGCGCCGTGCCGATGAGCGAGGTCATGTGAATGTCGTGTCCGCAGGCATGCATGACCCCGACCTCCTGGCCGGCATCGTTTTTCGTCTTCACCTTGCTCGCGTAAGGCGCGCCTGTTTCCTCGGTCACCGGCAGACCGTCGAGGTCCGCGCGGACCATGACTGTCGGGCCCTCGCCGTTCTTCATCACCCCGACCACGCCGTAGCAAATCGCGTCCGAGTTATCGTACTTGCCGACCCGCTCCGTCACTTCGCAGCCAGCGGCCTTGAGTTCCTTCGCCACGATCGCGGCCGAGCGTTCTTCCTTGGTCGAAAGCTCGGGGTGGGCGTGCAGGTCCTTGTAGATCGTGAGCAACGAAGGCAATTCCGCGTCCGCCATTTCCTTGGGCGTTTGCGCGGCGCGGGTCATGGGCGCGGCGGCGAGAGCGAGCAGGAAAAGAGCGATCGTCGAAAATTTCATCCCGCAGAGTAGAACGAAAATCCCGTCCGGCAACGCGGCGCTTTGCTTCTCCCGCAGCCTGTGGCTCCTTTCCCGCAACCGATGGACCGCCTTCTTTATCTCGACTGCCTTTCCGGCATCAGCGGCGACATGACCGTCGGCGCGCTCTGCGATCTGGGGGTGGAACCGGAAACGCTCAGGAGCGAGCTCGGCAAATTGTCGTTAGGCGAAACGCGCTTCGATTTTGAACGCCAAACCCGGCAGGGAATCAACGGAACGAAGTTTATCGTCCGCGAGCACGGGCATGCCCACGGACGGCGCTGGGCGGAAATTCGCGAAATGATTGGGAGCAGCGCGCTTTCCGATTTCGTTAGGCAAAAAACGCTGGCCGTGTTTGAGCGGGTCGCGCTCGCGGAAGCGAAAATTCATGGTGTGCCGTTGGAGACGGTCGGCTTTCACGAAGTGGGCGCGATCGATTCGATCGCCGACATCGTCGGCGCCTGCATCGCGCTCGAGGCGCTCGGCCGGCCGCGCGTGATAGTCTCGCCGCTGCGCGAAGGGCGCGGCTGGATTGATTGCGCGCACGGGCGTTTTCCTTTGCCGGCGCCAGCAACTCTGGAAATCTTGCGCGGAGTCGAGCTCGAGCTGGTCGATGAATCGTGGGAATCGATCACCCCGACCGGCGCGGCCATTGCGCGCGAATTTGCCCAATCGTTCGGGCTCATGCCGCGGATGGAGATTGAGAAAATCGGTTATGGGATTGGGACGCGTGAGCTAAAGGAGCGGCCTAACGTTCTGCGCGCTGTCCTCGGTCGCGTGACGGAGGTCGCGCCTAACGATTACGAAACCGACACTATCATCGAGATCGAAACCAACATCGACGATCTTTCGCCCGAGATAACCGGTGCCGTTATGGAGCGCCTGCTCGCACTAGGCGCACTCGACGTCACGCTCACGCCGGTGCAGATGAAAAAAAACCGTCCCGGCGTGCGGCTCTCCGTCCTCTGCGAGCCCGCGCTGGAAGCGAAAGTTGTGCACACGCTTCTGACCGAGACGAGCGCGTTTGGAGTGCGGCGAAGTGAGAAGCGCCGCTTCAAACTGGAGCGCCGTTTCGAAAAAGTGCAGACCGCCTTTGGCGAGATCACGCTCAAGCTCGGCCTCCGCAAAGGCGAGGTCGTGCAGGTGGCGCCGGAGTTTGAAAGCTGCCGCGCGGCGAGCGAACGAAGCGGCCAGCCGCTGCGCGAAATTTACCGGGCGGCCCTGGCAGCCCACGCGAAACGGTGAGCGCATCCGTCCAGGCCCAGGGCGAAAAGGGCGCCCGCCGCTGGCAGCATCCGCCGCTCTCAGCGCGCGGCGTCCGGCCATGAACGGGTCGCTCCTGTTGGCGGCGGTGGCGGTGGCGCCGGTCACGGAATGGGAATCGCCTTTCCTGATCTTGCTCAAGCTCGGCACCGTTTTTTTGCTCGTGCTTCTAAACGGATTCTTCGTCGCCTCGGAGTTCGCGATCGTGAAGGTGCGCCAGTCGCAACTCAATGCCCTCGGCGAGGACGCGAGGCTGGCCCGCCATGTCGTCGCCCATCTCGATGCTTATCTTTCCGCCACGCAGCTGGGCATCACCCTCGCCAGTCTCGGGCTGGGCTGGCTCGGCGAACCGTTTCTCGCCCGAATGATTGAGCCGTTCTTTGCGCTCGCGGGAGTGACTTCGCCGGCCCTCATCCACGGTGTTTCCTTCAGCCTCGCCTTCGCCACCATCACCTTCCTTCACATCGTGATCGGCGAGCTCGCGCCGAAATCGCTCGCCATCCGCAAATCGGTCGGCACGACGCTCTGGGTGACGAGACCGCTCGGCCTTTTCCATGCCCTCTTCCGGCCCATGATCTGGATCCTGAACGGCGCCGCCAACTGGCTTCTGCGCCGTATCCTCGGCGTTGATCCGGTCGGCGAAAGCGAGCGGGCGCACAGCGAAGAGGAGCTGCGCCTTCTCCTGGCCGAGAGCGGGCAAGCCCACGAGCTCTCGGTCCGCGGCGCGCAGATTTCCGCCAACGCCTTCAACCTCCGCCGCCTGACGGCGCGCGACATCATGACGCCGCGGCCGGAGGTGGTCTTCCTTGACCTGGAGGATTCCTTTGCCAGCAACCTGCGGTTGGTCAAAGCCACCGGCCACACCCGCTTCCCGCTCTGCCGCGAGCATCTCGACCGGGCGCTCGGCGTCGTTCACGTCAAAGACATAATCACCCTGCAGGACGAGCCCGCGCCGAACCTCGAATCGATCAAACGCGAGCTGCTCATGGTGCCGGAAATGATGTTGCTGGAGAATTTGCTCGATCTTTTTCTGGGCAAACATGCGCACCTCGCGCTGGCGGTGGATGAATACGGCGGCGTCGCCGGCATCGTCACCCTCGAGAATGTGATCGAGGAAGTGGTCGGCGAAATTCAGGATGAGTTCGACACCGAAGGCGCGGAATTCGAAGCGCGGGGCGAGGGCGAATTTTCGGTCCGGGGCTCGCTCGGGCTGCACGAGCTGCGCGCTCTGGCGCAACTGGAGCTGCAGAGCACAGAGGTCAGCACCATCGGCGGTTACGTCACGCAACTGTTCGGGCGCCTGCCGCAAACGGGCGAAAAAGTGCGGATCGAAGATTATCTCGTGACCGTGACCAAAGCCGGCCCCCGCCAGGTGCGGCAGCTGCATTTCAAAAAGACGACGGGCCCGCTCGCCTAACGAATCGCCGGCGCCGCGCACGGGTCCGGGACTTCCACCTTTGAAGGTCGCCTGAAATCGTGGTCCTGTAGACAAGCGCGGAAGCGGACCGCGCGACGAAACCTATTCAGTGCCATGACCAAAGCTGACCAAGCGCGGATTCCAGACGGGGTCCGGGTTGTGGGCCAGATCACGCCCGCCTTCGCGGAAATCCTGACCCCGGACGCGCTCGAATTCGTCGCAAAACTACAACGAAGATTGGGCGGGCGCCGGCGCGATTGTCTGGAGCGCCGGATGGAACGCCAGGCCGCGCTCGACGCCGGCGGGACGCTCGATTTTTTGCCGGAAACAAAAGAGGTCCGCGAGAGCGACTGGACCTGTGCTGCGATTCCGCCCGACCTGCGAGACCGCCGGGTCGAGATCACCGGGCCGACCGATCGCAAGATGGTGATCAACGCCCTCAACTGCGGCGCGAAAATGTTCATGGCCGATTTCGAGGACGCGAACTCGCCGACCTGGGAGAACATGGTCGACGGTCAGATCAACCTGCGCGACGCCATCCGCCGCACCATCACTTTCACCAACCCGAACGGGAAGGAATACCAGCTCAACGAGAAGACCGCGACCCTGCTCGTTAGGCCGCGCGGCTGGCACCTGGTCGAGAAGCACCTCTTGGTCGATAACGAACCGGTCGCGGGCGGGCTGTTCGATTTCGGGCTCTACTTTTTTCACAACGCGAAGGAGCTGATCAAGCGCGGAAGCGGTCCCTGTTTTTATTTGCCGAAAATGGAGAGCCATCTCGAGGCGCGAATCTGGAACGACGCCTTCAAACTGGCGCAGGACGAGCTCGGGATTCCGCAGGGCACGATCCGCGCCACGGTTTTGATCGAGACCATCCCGGCCGCGTTTGAGATGGACGAAATTCTTTACGAGCTGCGCGAGCATTCCGCCGGGCTCAACTGCGGCCGCTGGGATTACATTTTTTCCTGCATCAAACGTTTCCGAAACAAGCCCGATTTTCTCCTCGCCGATCGCGTGCTGATCACGATGACGACGCATTTTATGCGCGCTTATTCTTTGCTCTGCATCCAGACGTGTCATCGCCGCGGCATCTTTGCCATGGGTGGGATGGCGGCGCAGATCCCGGTGAAGAACGATGAGGCGGCGAACAAGGAAGCGTTCGCCAAAGTGCGGGCGGACAAGGAACGCGAAGCGAGCGACGGACACGACGGCACTTGGGTCGCGCATCCGGGCATGGTGCAACTCGCGCTCGATGCGTTTAACGAAAAGATGCCGGCGCCAAACCAGATCGATCGCAAGCGCGAAGACGTGAATGTCTCCGCCAGAGATCTGCTCGATTTCGGTCCGGGCGGGCCGATCACGGAAGCCGGTTTGCGGCAGAATATCAGCGTCGGCGTGCAATATCTCGAAGCCTGGCTGCGCGGCAGCGGCGCGGTCCCGATCTTCAATTTGATGGAAGACGCCGCGACCGCGGAAATTTCACGCGCGCAGGTCTGGCAATGGATTCGTCATCCCGATGGCAAGCTCGACGACGGCCGCAAAGTGACGCAGGAACTTTTCCGCAGCGTACTCGAGGAAGAACTGGCGAAGGTGAAGCGCTTCACGGGCGACAAATTCGAGGCCGCGCGCGAGCTCTTCGACAAAATCACAACCGACGACGAGTTCGTCGAGTTTCTAACCTTGCCGGGATATGAAAAACTCGACTAACCCGCCGGACCGCGCCGCGGCACCTCCGGGGAGCGCGGGCGCCCCGCCCGCTGCGTCACGCGCCTCGCGGGACGCTCCCCTTTTGGAGAAGACTTTTTGGCGAGGCGCCAAAAAGAGCGTGCGAGGCGCACGCGCTCCCCGGAGTATGGGGACGAACGCTCTATGAACAAAACAACCCCTGATTGGAATAATGACTCTCGCTGGCGCGGCATTGAGCGCACCTACTCGTTGGGCGACGTCCAGCGTTTGCAGGGCAGCGTCATCCCCGAACACACCCTTGCACGGCGCGGGGCGGAGAAACTTTGGCACCTGCTCAATACCGAACCGTTTGTCCCGACCCTCGGCGCGCTCACCGGCAACCAAGCGGTGCAACAGGCGCGGGCCGGTTTGAAAGCCATCTACCTGAGCGGTTGGCAGGTCGCGGCTGACGCAAATCTTGCCGGCCAAATGTATCCCGACCAAAGCCTCTACCCGGCGAACAGCGTCCCCGCCGTGGTGAAGCGGATTAACCAGGCGCTGCAACGCGCGGATCAAATCGCGCACTCCGAAGGCGACACGAAGATCGATTGGTTTCTCCCTATCGTCGCCGATGCGGAAGCGGGTTTCGGCGGTCCGCTAAATGTCTTCGAATTGATCAAGGCGATGATCGAAGCCGGCGCGGCCGGGATTCATCTCGAAGATCAACTCGCGAGCGAAAAAAAGTGCGGCCACATGGGCGGCAAAGTTCTTGTCCCGACGCGGACCGCGATCGCGCATCTCACCGCGGGCCGGCTTGCGGCCGATGTCTCGGACGTGCCGACCGTGATCATCGCGCGGACCGACGCCAACGCCGCCGCCCTCATGACGAGCGACATCGACGAGCGCGACCAGGAATTCCTCACCGGCGAGCGCACCGCGGAAGGTTTTTATCGCGTCCGGCCGGGGATCGACCAGGCCATCGCGCGCGCGCTCAGCTACGCGCCGTATGTCGACATGCTTTGGTTCGAAACCGCCACGCCCGATCTCGGCGAAGCAAAGAAATTTGCCGAGAAGATGCACGCCAAGTTCCCGGGGAAACTGCTGGCTTACAATTGTTCGCCGTCCTTCAACTGGAAGGCGAAGCTCGACCAGGCAACGATCGCGAAATTCCAACGCGAACTCGGCGCGATGGGCTTTAAATTCCAGTTTGTCACCCTCGCCGGATTCCACGCGCTCAACTACAGCATGTTTAAACTCGCGCACGGTTATCGCGACCGCGGGATGGCTGCTTATTCGGAATTGCAGGAAGCGGAATTCGCCGCCGAAGCCGATGGCTACACCGCGACCAAGCATCAGCACGAAGTCGGGACCGGTTATTTCGACGAAGTAGCGCGGGTCATCGGGGGCGGTGAAACGTCGACCGCGGCGCTTGAGGGCTCGACCGAGGAAGAGCAGTTCCACTAAACATGTCGCAGCCTCACCCGCCTGCGCCGCTGACCGATAGCCGGCTGGCGGCGCTCTGCGCGGAGGAGGCGCGCCAGGCGCTGGGCGACTACGAGAACCGTTTCGACGCAATCACCCGCCGGGCGCGCGAACGTTTCCTCGCCCGCGACTGGCCGGGAACACAGGACGACGCGACTGAGCGGCTTCACCTTTACTCGGAAGTGCTCGATGGCCTAACGACCAGGGTGAAGGAGTTGATGGGCGATCGTTTGCGTGAACCCAAACTCTGGAGCGCGACCAAGGCGGTCTATTCGTCGTTCATCGCGCGCTCGATTCGCTGGGAAGTCGGAGAGAGTTTTTTCAATTCCCTGACCCGCCGTGTTTTCGCGACCGAGGGCGTCGACCAGGCGATTGAATTTGTCGACACCGACTTCGACGCCCCGCCTCACGGACAGGACGCGGAACTCTGCTGCGTTTACAACGGAGCGACGTGGCCCGACCTGCTGGCGAAGGCGTTGACCGCGGATTTCGCAGTGGAATGCTGGAAAGATTTACCGCAGGCGGCGGGCGCGGCAGCGGAGCGAATCCAGACTGCGATTCCGTCAGCTGGTACAGTCACGCTGGAGATTTTTCGCGGTGTTTTTTACCGCGGGCGAGGCGCCTATCTCGTCGGCCGCATCACCGAAGATGGCGAAACGACACCGGTGGCGTTTTGTCTGCGCCATCCCGATGAGCTTGGGATCGAGCTCGATGCGGTCCTGATCGGCGAAGGCGATCTCGCGATCCTGTTTTCCTACACCCGCGCCTATTTCCGGGTCGATGCCCCGGCGACCTATGCGCTCGTGCAATGGCTGCGCGAGCTGATGCCGGGCAAGCGCGTGGCTGATCTCTACAACGCGATCGGTTATAACCGGCATGCCAAGACAGAGTTTTATCGCGATTTCGTGAGGCACCTCGAGGACTCGAACGATTGCTTCGTCGCCGCGGAAGGGACGCGCGGAATGGTGATGCTGGTCTTCACCCTGCCGAGTTACGACGTCGTTTTTAAATTAATCCGCGACCGTTTCGACGCGCCGAAAGAAAGCGACCGGCGCGACGTGATGGGACGCTACCGGATGGTTTTCGAGCACGACCGCGCCGGGCGTTTGGTGGAAGCGCACGAATTCGAACATCTGCGCATCGCGCGCGATCGCTTCGAGCCGTCCCTGCTCGCCGGCCTGACCCGTGACGCGGGCGAGACGGTGAAACTGGACGGCGACGATGTCGTGATTGCCCATGCCTACGTCGAGCGGCGGGTGCGCCCGCTCAACCTGCTCTTTCGCGAATGCGACGAGGCGACCGCGATCCACGCCGCGTGTGACTATGCGCAATCGATCAAGGATCTCGCCGCCTCGAATATTTTCGCGGGCGATCTGCTGACGAAAAATTTCGGGCTAACCCGGCGCGGCCGTGTCGTTTTCTACGATTACGACGAGCTGGCTCCCCTGACCGATTGCAACTTCCGCGAGCTGCCCCAGTCGCGCAGCTACGAGGAAGAAATGGCGGCCGAGCCCTGGTTCTCGGTTCGGCCTAACGACATCTTCCCGGAAGAATTTCTCAACTTCCTTTCGTTTCCCGAACCGGCCCGGGTCGCGCTGCTGGAGCGGCACGGCGATCTCTTCCGCCCGGAATATTGGCGCGGGGTGCAGGAGGAACTGCGCGCGGGGGAATTGCCGGAGATCCTGCCCTACGCCGAGGAGCGCCGGTTACGATTTGGCGTGCCAACCTCCTAACGAACTGTCACCCTGCGGAGATGCGCGGATATCTCATCCTTCTCCAAGTCTTCGTCGCCGCCTCACTCTTCTTCGTCTGGGTCGTGCGTTATCAGAACATCATCGCGGAATTCAAAAAATACGGGCTGCCCGATTGGCTCCGCGATCTCGTCGGAATCCTCAAAATTACCTGCGCCATTCTCCTCCTCGTCGGGATTGCACGACCGCGGGCCGCGGTCTTCGCGGGAGCGTTGCTCGCGATCCTGATGGTGGCTGCGCTCATCACGCACCTGCGGGTGAAGAACCCGCCCTTCGAGATGATTCCAGCCGCGACCCTCCTCCTGCTTTCGCTGGCGATCGCGTATTTGAATTACGGCCTGCTTTATCCGCGCCCCTGATTTCCCACGCGATTTAGTCGCTTTTCAGAAGGGCCAAAGTCGCGGGATGATAATCACCGCGAGAATGCAAATGATGACGTTTAAAGACAGGCCGACCTTGATGAAGTCGCGAAATTTCATGGGCGCACCTCCGCGCGATGGCGCGCCGTTAGGCAGAATGCTTCCACGCTCTACCTTGGGTTGGGCGGCGCGGGAAGGCACTTTTTTCGGGCGCGCCTCCAGACTAACGATGGAGCAGCGAGCCGACGTCTTCCGGCCCGCACCGCGCGAAATACTCAGCTAGCGGCCGGCGGTTTCGACCCACGCCACCGCGTGCGCATGGATTGGTTTGTCGAAGCCCTTGAGTTTGAGTCCACCCAGATCTTCGAAGCGAAGCTTTTTGCCAATGCACAACTCGGCCACCACATTCGAAACCACAATCTGGTGGGCGATGGCGCAAGTGCAGAGCCGCGCTGCCAGCTGCACGGTCGAGCCAAAAATATCGTTGTGATGTTCGACCGGTTCGCCGGAAGCGATGCCAATGCGAACTTGGAGCGGAGAGCCGGCCTCAGCCGAGCGGTGTTGCGCGAGGTCGCGTTGAATCTGGGCCGCGCATTTGATCGCGGCCGCGGCCGAGACGAATGAGGCCATGATCCCGTCGCCGGTGTGTTTGACCTCGCGGCCATCGCTACTTTCCAGAGCGGCGCGGACGATCTTGTCGTGCAAATGGACCAGTTCCATCGCGTCCTCGTCCCCGAGCTCCTGGGTGAGGGCGGTCGAGCCGACGATGTCAGTAAACAAAACCGTGCGGATGCCGGGATCGCGTTCGTCTGGTTTACCGCCGGGGAGGAGGACCGCGCCGAATTGGTTCACCTCCGTGCCGCCTAAAAATCCTTCCGCAATTTCCGGCTGAACCTCGATCAATTTCTCCGCTTCGAATCCGTGCGCTTCGCGGTGCACCCGCCGGGCCGATTCGGGGTCTGGCGCATTCACCAGGCAGAAAACTTTTCCGCAACTTTCGTTGCACCAGTATTTCAGATATTCGACGCCGTATTTTTCTTGCGTCTTGAGGTCGGCCGCGTGCGCCCTGGCCAGGTCCTCCGCCGTCACGTGGCCAAGCTCGTGAATGTCCATGTATAACGGCATCAGGATCTCCCTTCGTTCAGGCCGCAAACGACGCGGTGTTTGACCGCGATTTCAGGCGGCTGCCGCAGTGTCTGGAAAACGACACAATAACGTTCCGTCAACCGCAGCAGCGTGGCGACCTGCTCTGGGCTCGCGTCGGTAGCGAGCTCGAACTCCAACCGGATTTTGTCGAAGCCGACCGGGACCTCTTTTGCAACCCCGAGGGTGCCGCGAAAGTCGAGGTCGCCCTCGGCCCGAATCTTCGCGTCGCGCAGCTCGAGGCCGAGCGCAGTGGCAACCGCGCCTAACGTTACCCCCGCGCACGCCACCAAAGCCTCGAGCAGCATGTCGCCGGAGCATGCACTCAAGCCATCGCCCCCCGTAGCCGGATGCAGACCAGCAGCGAGAAGGGCCTGGTCGGTTTCGAGTTTGCAGGTCACGCCCTCGCCGATCCGTCCCTCGGCCGCGAGTGTAACCAGCGCCGATTCCGGGCGCTCGCGATACTTCGCTTTCAGCGGCGCCTGCAAGGATTTGAGCTCTTCGGAGTTCATCGCTGCCGTTCGAATTGAATGCGGCTCTGATAAGAAAACATGTCCGCGAAAAAGCACCATGCGAAATTTTGCGGCCGCTCCGGGCGATGATTTGCCAGGCCGGGGACGAGCAGGGAACCTCTGCTGTGGCTTTCGAGGATAACCAACTGCTTTTCGGTGCCGACCCAACACCTCGGATCGTCGCGATCGAGCTGGGCGACACCGGCACGGTGCGCGTTTATCGCCGGGAGAAGGATGGGGCCACGGCCTGTGACATCGAGGAATTCCATCCCTTCGTCTGGGCCGATGGCGACGTGGCCGATCTCGGCCTAACGAACGCGGAGAAGCTGGCCGGCGATTTGAAATACAACTGGCTCGTCACCACCGAGAGCTGGAAGGAATTGATCGCGCTCCGCAACGGGCTCAAGAGCGCGGGTCGGAATTTTTTCGCGCTGAGCGATCCGGTGCAGCATTACCTCACCCACACCGGGCGCACGCTTTTTAAAGGGCTGCCCTTTGAAGAGCTCAAGCGGATGCAGATCGAGGTGCTGGCTGTAGCCGGGGACGCTGTCCCTGGCGGCGCGGCTGGAAAGAAGGACGCGGCAGGTGGCGCGACCGGGGACAGCGTCCCCGGCTACAGCGATCACCTCACCAGCATCGCCGTTTCGGACAACACTGGCTGGGAAGAGCTGATCGAGGTGAATCCCGACGCGATCGAGGCATCGGAGCACGCCGCGATCAAACGCCTGACGAGCCTGATTAAAGAGCGCGATCCGGACGTGATCGAGGGGCACAACCTTTTCAAGTTCGACCTGCCTTTTGTGGTCGCCCGCGCGCGAAAGGCGAAGACGAAACTGGATTGGGGACGGAGCGGCGGCTTCCTCCGCTCGCGGCCTTCGCGGCTTCAGATTGCGGAGAAGACAATCGACTATCCGAAGTTCACCCTCGATGGGCGGCACTTCGTCGACACCTTCCTCCTCGCGCATTTTTACGATGTCGGGATGCGTTCGCTCTCCGGGTTCGAACGGAGCGATGTCGCGCAGCATTTTGGCCTAACGAATGCTGCCGAGGTCTCGCAGTTGTCCGGCAAGGAGTTGCAGCGAGCCTGGGAGGAGGACCCGAAACGCTATCGCGAGCGCGCGCTCTGCGCGGTGCGCGAGACGCGCGCGGTGGCCGATCTCCTGAGCCCGAGCTACTTCATCCAGGCGCAGATTTTCCCTTACAATTACCAGGACGTGATCGTGCGCGGCAACGCCACCCGCATCAACGCGCTCTTCCTGCGCGAATACATGCGGCAGCGCCACGGGATTCCCGAGATGCCGATGGTGCGCGGCTTTGAGGGCGGCTACACCGACATCTTTTTCACCGGCGTGGCGCGCAACGTCTGGCATTGCGACGTCGCCTCGCTCTACCCGTCGATCATGCTCCAGTTCGATTGCTTCCCGGTGAGCGATCAGCTCCAGATCTTTCGGAGCTTGCTCACCGACCTGCGCACTTTTCGGCTGCAGGCGAAGTCCGACATGCGCGACGCCAAGGCCGCGCCGGAGCGGCGCTACTTCCACGCCTTGCAGAACACCTTCAAGATTCTGATCAACAGCTTCTACGGCTATCTCGGCTTCGCGCAGGGGAACTTTGCCGACTTCGA
>JALYQE010000178.1 GCA_030855965.1 Verrucomicrobiota bacterium
ACCACATTCAACTACAACCGGCCTTCCATCGGCAATCGGGACTAAGAACCATTGACAGGTAGGCACAAATACTAGCTTTTTCTCGGGACCAGTGGCAAGCATTAAGACGGCGCAAAGGAAAAATAATTCAACAACACTGGCCGCGACGGCCGGCGCACGCCAGCCGTGGGTATCGCGCCGGGGGTGCCCGGAAAGCCGCGACTTTGCTGCATCGGAAGAAAAAGCGCCGGCTATCAGGTTGATCCCGCCATCCAGGCGCATTGCCATGCGGTGAACGCCGCCGCTGAACGCATCGCGTCCGCCACCGACCATTCCGGCTTTCCAGTCGTCGTTTCATTCAGGCCCTGTTCGATGGACCGGCCTCCTCGCCGACCCACCGCTCTTCCGTTGTTGTGCCCGAGCGGAGGCATGGCAATGCCACGGCGCGCCGAAAAAGCCGCCGCAGGGCGCGCGTCCGTTCCCGACCGGCCGGCTTGACAGGTCGTTAGGCAGCGACCGCGACCGAGGCGCCTTTGGTCAGAATCGCGACGGCGTTTTGAATCTCGGCGAAGTCGAACGGCTTCGACATCATCATGTCGACGCCCAACTCTTCATAGGCCGCGATATCTTCGTCCGAGAGGTGAGCGGAAAGGACGAGGATTTTTCCCTCGAAATTCCGGGTCCGCAGCCGGCGCACCAATTCCAAGCCCCCCATTCGCGGCATGCGGTGATCGGTGATTACGACATCGAAGGGATGCGCGCTGGCGGCCACTTTGATGAGCGCTTCCCAGCCGTCCGATGCCCGGGTCACTTTAGCCATCGGTCCGCCCAGCACCACGGCGAGGATTTGGGCGACAGCTTTTTCGTCCTCGACCGCCAATATCTGTAAAGATTCTCTCATGATCTTACGGATGTAAGAGCAAGAGGCATTCCGCCGAGGGCGGGAAATCAGTTTTCTTGGATCGGGGCGATTCTCGTGGAAACAACCTCAGTTACGCCGGGTTTTCGCCAGAAGATGTTCTCCTCGTTTCCCTGACGATGTCCTCAAAGGGCATGACCCCTGCTTTATGGTAAATATGGTTAAGCTGGATTCTCTGAAATTCCTCGCCCGGCTTTTCTGCGCTGGCCTCTTCGTTCTTCTGGGCGATATCGCTCATGCCTGGACGGTGACGCTGGCCTGGAATGCCAACCCGGAGACGAATATTTCCGGCTATCGCGTCCACTATGGTACGGTCGCTAAACCCTACAGTTCGATTGTCGAAGTGACGGGCACCACCGCCACGATCAACACGCTCAAAAAGGGCTCCACCTACAATTTTGCGGTCACCGCCGTGAGTACCGACGGAGTGGAAAGCGATTTCTCGGCCCCGGCTTCCTACACCGTCGGCTCGAGCACGATTATTCCGCCGTCGGCCCTAGCCAATATCTCCAGCCGGAGCCAGGTCAGGAGTGGCAGTGACGTTCTCATCGGCGGTTTCATTATCGACGGCATCGTGGCCAAAAGAGTTGCGCTGCGCGCGATCGGTCCCTCCCTCTCCGCTTTTGGCGTCGTGGGCGCGATGAGCGATCCGATTTTGGAGGTGGTGGATTCCACCGGCGCGGTCGTCGCCTCGAACGACAACTGGTTTGTCCCGGGACAAGAGGTCAGCGCCCTCGGCCTCTCGCCGACCGATGCCCGCGAAGCCGCGCTCGTCGCGACGCTGGAGCCGGGCGCTTACACCGCGATTGTCAGCGGCAAGGATGGAGGGCAGGGCGTGGCTTTGTTCGATCTCTACGATCTCGATACGGCCAGCGGGCGGGTGGCGAACATCTCGACCCGGAGTCTGGTGGAGACGGGGGATAACGTCCTAATTGGCGGATTCATCCTCGGCGGGCTCGATCCCACCAAAGTGATCGTGCGGGCGATCGGGCCGTCGTTAGGCCCGCTCGGGGTGGCCGATGCCCTGGTCGATCCGACGCTCGAGCTCTACAATAGCAACGGTGCGCTTCTGGCCTCGAATGACAACTGGCGGAGCGATCAGGAAGCAGACATCGTCGCCACAGCGGTCGCGCCGACCGACGACCGGGAAGCGGCCGCCGTTCAAACCCTCGTCCCAGGGGCCTACACCGGCGTTGTCCGGGGCGCCAAAAGTGCCACCGGCGTGGCCCTGATCGAAGTCTTCGCGCTTAACGAATAGCGTTGTTCGCTCGCCGGGCTAGCGCTCGGCCTAACGAGTCTTGCCCGGTCCCCAAAGAGCGCGGCCGGGCTTGGCCCCGGTATGTTCGCCATCTTTCAGGACCTGCTGGCCGTTGACGAAGACGTCCTTCATCCCGACCGCGTATTGATGCGGCCTCTCGAAAGTCGCGCGGTCGCCCACCTTCGCCGGATCAAAAACAACGACATCGGCAAACATTCCTTCCTCAAGCCGGCCGCGGTGGTCCAGCCCGAGGTTGGCCGCGGGCAGCGCGCTCATCCGGCGAACCGCTTCGCCTAACGAAATCACCTTTTCCTCGCGCACATACTTGCCCAGGACGCGGGCGAAATTTCCGTAGGCCCGCGGATGCGGGTTCGATTTCAGGAAGACGCCTTCCGGAGCCTGCGAAGCTTCATCCGAGCCAAAGGAGATCCAGGGTTTGGCCAGCTCCTTGCGGATGTTTTCCTCCGCCATCAGGAAGTAGATCGACTCGATCCGCGACTCGTCCTCCGCGATCAAGTCCATGATAGTTTCGACCGGATCCTTGCCCCGCATCTTCGCCACTTCAGCGAGCGATTTGCCGGTAAGCGGCTTGAGTTTCTCCGACTTGAAGCCGACGAGCAGAATCTTCTCGGGCGAGCTGGCGGCAAGGTAAAGATTTTCCCAGGCATCGCTCGGCGTCCTTACTTCGCGCGCGATTTTCTCGCGCGTCGCCGGGTCGCGCAGCCGCTTGAAGAGCGCGGGGTAACCGCCCTCCGCTGTCCAGGGCGGGAGACAGGCGTCGAGGCCCGTGCCGGCGGCGGTGTAGGTGTACATGTCGGCGGTGATCTTGAGTCCCTCTTTTTGCGCCGCTTCGATTTTGGCCAGGAGCGCGTCGAGCTTCGGCCAGTTCGATTTCCCGGCCGCCTTGATGTGGTAAACCTCCGCCGGAATCTTAGCTTCACGGCTGATTCGAAGCAGCTCGTCGAAGGCTTCGAGCAGCTGGTTTCCCTCGCTCCGCAGGTGCGAGATATATTTGCCCTGGTATTGCGCGGCGACTTTGCAGAGCTCGATCAACTCCTCCGTTTTGGCATAAAAAGCGGGCGGATAAATGAGCGAAGTGCCGATCCCGAGCGCGCCTGCCTCCATTTCCTGCCTAACGAGGGCGCGCATTTCTTCGAGCTGCTTCGGGGTCGGCGCCTTGTCTTCAAAACCAAGCACGTATTCGCGAATGGTGGTCGCCCCGATAAAGGAAGCGACATTGCACGACACGCCGCGCTTCTCGAGAAAGCCCAGGTAATCGGCCAGAGTCGTCCAGGGAATGTCGTAGCGGATGTCCTTTTGTTCGCGGAGCATTTTTTCGCGCATCCGGTCGTTCACCGGACCCATCGAGACGCCTTCGCCCATGATCTCGGTCGTCACGCCCTGCCGGATCTCGCTTTGCGAACTGCCATCGGCGATGAGCGACTCGGTCGCCCAGGAGAGCATGTTGATGAAACCGGGCGCGACCGCCATGCCGCGCGCATCGATCGTTAGGCGGGCCTTCGCGTCCTTGAAATCGCCCACCCCCGCGATCCGGTCGCCCCGCAGCGCGACGTCGGCCTTGTGTCCTTCGCCGCCGCTCCCGTCGTAGACCGTGCCGTTCTTGATCACGACATCGAATTCCTCGGCGGGCGCCGGAACGACAGCCAGCAACGCCAGACTGGAGAGCGCAAGATAAAGATGTGAAGCGGGCATCGCCCGATTGGAGCGGGAGCGCCCCGAGAAGTCGATGGCAAAATTTTCCTCAGCGGGGCACGCTGGGCTCGCCGAACAATCATGCGGGCAGGAAAAGCAGCGCACGGAGCAACGAAGAGAACGCACCAACCGGCCAGGCGACTCGAGCATCACTTCGTAACCCTTTGCGCGACTTTCCGCTCCGTCTGGCCCCCGGCAAAGCGCAGTAAACAAATTTAAGCCTTCCGCCGGAAAAACGATTTTACTGGCTTTTCATTCAGAGTTCTGTTTCGATGACTTAGACGATCCGAGACCCCTCGCTTTCTAGGGCTTTTCTCTCACCTCTTCCAGATCACAACCCTAACCGCGACAAATGATGCCAATAATGACAACCCCGCCGAAACCCGTTTTTTTCCATGTTTGAGTGGCCGCCTGATCACCGCAGGTTGAAAGAACCCGACAGCGTCAAGGTGACCTTCGTTCCAGCGAAGCACGTGACCTGGGCTGTCCTTTTCGCTGCGCTCATCATCAGCGCCGCGATTATTGGGAATGGCGAGCGCGACCGAAAGTATCGGCGCACCCATCCTGTCGCTGCGCCTTCTGTGCGGACGGCTTCGCCCGTGGTCGATAAAAGCGTTGCGGTTCTGCCGTTCCAGAATCTGAATGGCGAATCGCAAAACGCGCTCTACGTGGCCGGAATCCAGGACGATATCATCGCCCAACTCGCGAAGATTCCCGACCTGAAGGTGGTCGATTTGCAGCCCCGGAAAGAGCGGCAGGCCGCCTATGCCAGCTCGAGAGAACTGGGTCGCGACCTCGGCGTTGCCTATCTCATTCGAGGCACGATTCAGCGGGCCTCTACCCACATGAAGGTACGGGCGAAATTGATTCGAGCCGAAGCCGATCAAACCATCTGGACCGAAACATATGAGTTTAAAATTTCCGATCCTTTCTCCCTGGATCCCGAAGTCGCACAAAAGATTGCGGAGCAACTGCGGAAACGAATTGGATCTCTCGATTCGTTTGCTGCGCTATCCTCCGAAATGGCTACAGCGTCTCATTGACACGCTTTAGCCACGAGCGGCGACGCTCCCCTTGCGACGAGTCAGTTCCCATTTGAACGACGCCGGATCGTGCAATCAGCGCTGCAACGGCGGGCGGGAACGCGGGGCGTTTAGCGGTAGCTGACCACGACGATCTCCAGCTCTTCCTCACCGGAGGGAAAGGAGAAAGGAACGCGCTCGCCGCGCCGTGCATTCAGGAGCGCGCGGGCGATGGGCGACTGCCAGCTCACCCAGCCGCGGTCGAAATCGGTCTCATCCACCCCCACGATGCGGTAGGTCGATTCTTCCCCGGTGCTGTCGCGTACCGTCACCGTCGCGCCGAAGCGGACGGTATCCGGTTCGCCAGCCGGAGGCGCGAGCACCTCGGCGGATTGCAGGCTTTGCTCGAGCTGGTAGATGCGCTGGTCGAGCGCGGTCAGTTGCCGCTTCGCCTCGGGGTCGTCGGTCGCGGCGACGAGCGCGGGCCGTTTCTGGTTTACCAGTTCCGCCAGGTCCCGGCGCAAATTTTCCGCGCCCGCGGCGGTGATGTAATTGCGCGCGCCTTCCGGCAATATCGAGACCGGCGGCGGCAGATCCGGCAGATCGGGTCCGTCGTTTTCTTCCCGGGTAAATGCCTTGCTCATGTTCCCGACACTTTGCAGCGAAAGCCAGGGAGAGGGAAGGGGCGGCCCGTGCCGACCGCTTACGGGCTGGCGGCGACCTGCGCCTTCACGATCGCGAAATCCACCGCGTCGATCACACCATCGGCGTTGATATCGGCGCGGAAATTGTTTTCGTCCGTCCGCTCTTTCAGCGCTCGCTTGGTTTGCCGGACATCAGTCGAGTTCAGGATTCCATCGCCGGTGACGTCGCCGAGGAGGAGAGTCATCGTCACGTTGACCGAGGGCAAAACACCCGCGGCGTCGTCCCGCACGCCCGTGAGGGTGAGGGTGACATCCTCGGCATTGCAGGCGACACCCGTGAGACTAACGAGAAGCTGGCTGTCATTCTGCGGGTTGATCACGAGCCCGCTGACCGTGCCGCAGCTCGTGGCCGCGCCATCGACCGAGGTCAGGTGATTATTAAAAGTAAGCACCACGTGGTAATTTCCGCGCGCCCCGCCGTCGCGGCATTCGATCCCGGGCATGCCGGTCAGCGGCAAGTCGATCTCGAAACGCCCCTTGCGCGAAGCCGCGGCCAGGAGTGCGAGCTCGTCTCCCTCGCCGCCGTTGCTCGTGCGGAGAATCGTCCCGTTTGCGCCCACCGCGAGACCGGTCAGGCCGTCACTCGCGAAACGCACATCTAGCAGATCGAAAGTCGTCCCGCTCTCCTGCGGCGACCAGTTCAGGCCGAGATCGGTCGACTTGATGATGGTGCCGAAGAATCCCACCGTGAAGCCGGCGTCCGGTTTGGGAAAATCGATCCCCTGGAGTCCTTGCAGGAACAGGGTCGAGTTCCAGGTCATCCCCGTGTTCGTCGTTCGCGCGATCGCGCCGGTGCCGTCGAAAACCACGCCCGACGTGATGCCGGTGGCGCCATCAAAAAAGTGGACATCGTCCGCGCTGCCTTCGCTGTTGTTGAAATAGAAAGTGTGAAACGTCCAGTGCGCGCCGCCATCGACCGTCGACCCGAAGATGCCCTGGAAGATCGCGTTCTGCCCGGTCACGAACCCGACCGTCGGGCTCAGCATGTGCGCGCCGAAAAAGCCCGTCGCGAACAAATTCTTCTGCGCCACTTTCCAGGTCGCCCCGGAATCCGAGGAGTAAAGAATATCGAGCGACCCGCCGCTGCAGATCCCGTTGGCCCCGCTGAAAGAAACCGCCCGCAGCGCATCGCGCACCCCGCTCGTGACCGCGGGCCAGCTCGCGCCGCCATCGGTCGTGCGCAAGATCAGACCGCCGTCGCCCACCGCGACCCCGGTCGAGTCATCGAAAAAGTGGACATCATAGAGAGTGCTGTTCGTGCCTGAGGCAAGCGCGCTCCAAGTCGCGCCCGCATCCGTCGATTTCAGGATCGTGCCGCCATCGCCGACCGCGTAGCCGACCCCGGAATCGAGCAGCGAGACCCCGCGCAGAAGATTCGCCGTGCCGGAAGTGACCGGCTCCCATTGTGCGAGCGCGCTGCAGCTCGCCAGAATTGTGAGCGCCAAAACCGCGCAAGTTTTCGTAATTTTCGACATCTGATCCTCCTTTTGGTTTGTGGTGAAAGCCGGGACGGAGCCGTTTTCTCCCTCCGGCAGTCTGAGCCTGCACGAATTTGCGCGATCGGAGCAAGCCAAAACAGACGCAGCCCGGCAAAAAAAATCCCCGCACCCTGCCGCGGCGTCGACGGCGCGGTGATGGCAGGAGGTTATTAAACCGCAGAGAGCGCAGAGGATGCAGAAACTGGCAAAGCGTTCCAGAAAACTGGTCCCGCCGCCGCTTCCTCCCCATTCTCTACGAACTCCCGTCCTCGGCGGCTAAACCTTCCCCGTCCCTTCGCTGCCGCCTAAGCCGTAACCATGCAGTTCGAAGCGGTGGCGGAGGGCTGCTCGTAGCTGCGACGCCCCGTCGCAGGAAGTGTTCGCGGGCGCCCTCGCCGCGAGTTTCCGCCCCTCACCATTGGGTGCGCATGAAAGATGCGGCGAGGGCGCCGCAAGCACTTCCTGCGGCGAGGGCGCCGCAGCTACGACTGGCCGCGGGGCGTGGTTGCAACTCGTGCCGCCTTAAAGCTTGATGCTTTTGACCTCGGCAAACTGCGCGCTCGACGGGCCATACTGCGCCCGGGTCGCTTTCTTGATCGCCTTCATCTTCGCGCGCAACGAATTCGTCTCGCCATCGTAGAGCGCCTTGCGCGCGCGCTCCGCCTTCGTCCATCACCGCGCCCGTCGTGGCCGCGCCCTTGTTCGCCGCGCGGTAATCAGTCTGCAACGTGTCCAAAGTCGCGAGCTGGATCTGGCTCGTCGCCGGCGGCGCATAGCCCGGCACCAGCTTCAATGCCTCCACCACCTTCGAACAGCCCCTCGATATCGCCGTAGCTCTGTTGGCCGGTCATCCGCTTCTTCGCCGGTGGCGTGCCGTCGGGGGGCGGAGGCGTCGCCTTTTTCGACGGACGGAAATTGCGCACCTTGTCCGCCGCCTGCTTCACCGCTGGGAGATACTGTTCCCAAGCCGCATTGCTCCCCACATAATTGACCGCGCGCGTCGTGCGATCCTTGATCTGCAACATCAGATTCTTGCGCAGACCGGTTGCACTATTCTCCGCCGCCCCGGCCGTCGCGACCGCCAGATTCGCCGCCTCGAGGCTATCGAGGGAGAAATCAAAGGTCGCCGGCTCCAGGCTGGCATCCGCCGGGACAAAGCCGGGACAAAGCCCGCCGTTTTGCTCTGCATCGTGCGACCGCGCTGCAAGCGGTCGGCAAAAGTTTGTTCAGTGTTGGCCATATGATTTTTTTAACCTCCGATAGCTCTTCATCTGAGCAGCTCACGTGCCACACCACCGGCCCGCGACCGAGAAAATCGCGACCAACCCCCACGAAACCACTCCACCCGCCCACAAAACAACTCCACGTGCTCGCAAAACCACTCCACATGCTCGCGCAACCACCACATGCGAAAAAGTACAAACAAAGCGCGACAACGTCCGTGTTTTAATTAAAAAGCGAGACACCAATGACAAAAGATTCCTCCCACACGCGACAACGTCCGCACGCCAGGTAAAAAAGAAGACCCCATCGGCGAAAAAGCCCGCATGCGTCGCGACAAAGTCCGCAGCCAAGGGCAAAACAACCCCCGAAATCCGCCACGGGAGAGACCTATTCACCATCCGAATGCTCCCTTCACCATCCCGGCTCGGCCCGGGGCGAGAAGCGACCGCGCGGTTTTGCCGGGGGGGAGAGTCAGTGCGCCACCCACCACGAGCGCACTTGGCGGAGCACAGTAGTCTTACTACCACCGGCACCTTTTTGGCCCAGGCGCCATTCACGCGCAGGCGAAAAGAGCGTCCGTCCTGCCAAGGTTCCTCGCTCTCACCTTCTGCTCCGCGGCGTCGGAGTGGATTCTCGAGACCGCGCCATACTCTCTGCCTGTGTGCGATGTCTCTTCTCTGGCACGCGTCGTGGTAAGGAGTAGGATCACCCCATGACGAAATTACGGGCGCTTGATCGGCGCAGAAGACTTTGGCTGTGCGCGCTGCTGTCGGCGTGTTCGATCCTGTCGCCCGCGCATTCGCAGCTTGTTCCGGGGGCGA
>JALYQE010000192.1 GCA_030855965.1 Verrucomicrobiota bacterium
TGCTCCGCGGTCGGGTTAGCCACGTCGGGCAGGGTGATGACGTAGAGTTTCCCGTCGGAATCAACCTCCGGCGGGGTCACGATCGTATTCTTGATCACGACCACGGGCTTGGCCTTGATGAAACGGAAGGCCTGCAACGGCGTGCCGCCCGGCGGCGGGGTGTAAGTGACATCGATCGTGTGCAGGAAGTCAGGCTGGTCGTTGTAAAGATTCGGGAGCAGGTAGGCGAGCTCGTGATAGTCGGAGGTGACGTTGTAGTTAATCGTGTAGGCGCTTTGCGGCTGCGCGACGCCGTTGGCGTTCGAGCCGGATTCGCTGCTCGCGAGTTTGATCACGAAACGATTGATCAGATCCTGGTTACTTGTGCCGTCGGCCAGAGCCTTGCTGAACCAGACTTTCATCACGTAAGAGTCATCGACCACCTGACCGTCGGTCGGCGGGAAGGCGACAAACATCTTTTGCACCGGGCCGTTGGCGGTGACGTTGCGCACGAGTGTGGTGTAATGCCCGGCGGAATCGCTCAGGGAGAAATCCTTGTAAGCCGAAGAAGAAAGCTCGCGCAGCCGAACCTTGATCTGCGCGGCGGTCGAGCCGGAAGGGATGTTGTTATAGTTAAAGCGCCATTCGCGCGGGTAGTTGCTGACGATCGAGGGAGAAGCGGTGACTTCGGTGGCCCTGACCCAGGTCGTGGCGATGTTACTGTCCCAAAGGCCGTTCCCGTCCAGATCTTCGAATGGTTCGCCGGTATCGCGGGTGCCGTTGGCGTTCGTGTCGGTGAATGGCTCAAACCCGTTGCCGTTGCCGCCCTGGGTCCTTGTGTTGGTGTCGTCGTTTGCCGCGTCGGCGTCATCGATGTGATACCAGACTTCGGTCACGCTTGGGTCCGTCCGCACCACCACGCCGTAACCGGACCCGCCGATCGTGTCACCTTCGTTAGGGAACTTGATCTCACCCTGCGGCGCCTCGGCATCGTAGTAGAAGGCCTGGGTAAAAGTATTGTAAATGGAGGCACGCCCGGCGCGATCAAGGAAGGTGCGGGCGCGCAGGACGTGGAAGCCTTCGCTCAATCCGGTCTGGGTCGCCGCGAAGTCGTTGTGCGGAAAGTGAACGGCGGTGGTGGCATTGAAGTTGGCGACCTGGAAAGTCGTCATCATGTTCTTCTTGCGCGCGACTTCAGTGGGGCCGGCCGGAAATTGGCTGGGCTGAAATGTTTTGTAGATCGCGATCTTGTATTTGATCGTGCCGGCCGGGCGCGGGACGGAAGTGTTGCCCCACCAATTGTCGCCGCCGGGTGTGTTAGGTGACTGGTAGAGCATCTCGGCCACCTGCGTCGTTCCGAGACCGACGCCGCCGGCGCCTTCCGGATTCGAGCCGTCGTTGGTGAAGTAGAAGAACATCCGGAAGCCGCTCCCGACGCCGTTCGTTTTCGTGTAAACCGAAAGAGTCGATCCGTTGTCGATGTACTGGGTCGCGGGATGAGTGCCAGTCCAGTCGCCGAATCCCGCGGTGGGATCATGGAAGACGAAGGTCGCCGCCGCCGCGTCCTGCGGGTTGACGCCGCCCCCGTTCACGGTCGCGCCGCCCCCGGTGTAGGTCTCAGCTCCAGCGGAACCAAAAGTGCAGCGCGCGGTGTCGATCGCGGCAAATTTTTCGGGGCCCTCGCGGTCCACGTAAACCGGTTGCTCGTAGCCGAGGAAGACATCGGTCGACAGCCCGGGCGGATAGTCGCGTTTCCCGACCGGGTCGGCGTCGTTAGGCGGGGCGCTGCCGTTCAGGTCAATTCCGCCATCGAGCGAGAAGAGAATATTTTCCGCCGAGCCGTCGGTGCGAGCGGTGAAGGTGAGACTGGTTCCGCTGGTCACGCGCGGGATGGTGTACGGATAAGAGAAGCTGCCCGGGACCGCGCCCGGCACGCCGTAGGGGTTGAAGTTTGGGTCGCCGTCGGGCCCGTCCTTGCGCAGGTAAGTGAGCGTTCCGGCGAGTTGTCCATTCTGCCGAATCGTGATCGGCTTTCCTCCGCCTAACGACCAGAGGTTTGAGGGCTCGGGATTGCGCCAGGAGAAAGCGAAGTAGCCGCCCGGTGGCACGATGACGGAGCCGTTGACGACGGCGCTGGCGCAGCTGTAGAAGCCGCCGCCATCGCTCGAGTAGTTAAAGAGGTAGGCGTCATCGACAAACGGCGTGTGCCCGAAACTGGTGTTGAAACTGCGTCCCTGTCCGGCGGCGAAGTTATCGTTGAACAGCATCAGCAGCGTCACGCCGTCGGCATCGTTCATGCCCGCGTTCTCGCGCTTGTCGATCCGCTCGTAGGCCACGAAGTCGGAGTCCGACCAGCGCCCGAGCTGGTAACCGCGGGCAAACTGGTCGTGGATGTAGAGCAGATTTGGAATCCGCGGATCGGCAAATTGCCCGAGGAAGTTGGTGTTGGCGTGGCGGGGAAACGCGCCGCCGCTCTGGCCGAGGGTCTGCGCCTGGTGGTTGCCGTCGGTGTAGATGAGCCCAATCCCGGCCCGGGTGAAATAAAGCGCGTGCTGCAGCTCGCGGCGGGCGGCGTAGTCGTTGTCGTGGCTCTGCGCATGCGTCACCGCCAGACCGCCGGCGAATCCGTAACTCCCGTCGTTATCCAAGCCACCCAATCCCGCGCTTGGATTGCCGAGAATGTTGTTCAGGTTATTGCGCAGGACATTGTCCACCAGCCGCATCCCGACATTGAAATAGTCGCCGTAAGGCGGCGGCTCGCCGAGATGCTCGCCAAACATCATCGCGTTATGTCGCGGTTTCTCGGTGTCGAAGACTGACTCCCGCAGGTTCACTTGGAAACCCTGCGGCGTGGAATTAAAGCGCGAGTGATTGAAGCCGCGGCTGAGATTAAACTGCCGCTGGGCCTGGCCGAGGTAACCATAGTCGTTGTAATCCTTGTCCGTCCCAAATCCGGCGCCGAAAAAGTCGGCCCGCACATGCTTGACGGCGTCGAGCCGCAGGCCGTCGGCTTTCGACCGGTCCATCAACCAGCGCACGGAGCGGTTCAAGAAATCCTGCACATACTCGCCGTAATAGCCGGGGTTATCCGCCAGCATCTGGGTCGTGACCCCGTTGCCGAGGCCGAAGCCGACGTAGGTGCCGTCCGGTTTGAAACAATAGTATTCCGGGTTGTTCGGATGCCGGACGAATTTGATCTTGGGAAAAGTCGAGCCTTCGGTCGCGCCAAAGTTCAGGTTGGTCGGGCCCGGCTCCTGGGCGATGTCGATCAGGTCGGCCAGGCCGAGATATTGCACCTGCCAGGCGTCGTTCCAGTCCCGGGTGTTATCCCATTTCCGATAGAAACCATCCTGGGTAAGCTTGAGGTGGAAATCTTCCGGGACGAAGCCGGGATAGACGTCGATCGGCGTGCCGGAGTTATACCCGGGCACGTCAAACGCGTTGTGATTCATGATGTTATCGAGATAGACCCGAATCCCGAAGCGATGCGCGGTCTCGATCATGCGGAGGAGTTCGGCCTCGGTGCCATAACGGGTGCGGACCGAGCCGCGTTGATCCTTGCTTCCGAGATCGAATCGATCCCAAAGGTCGTAACCGACGGAGAGGCCGCCGCTACCTTTGGTTGGGGGCGGGATCCAAATCGAATCGTAGCCGGCCTCGGCCAGCTCCGGCATCTTCATCGCGATTTCGTTCCAGTCGGTGTTGAAATACTGGACCATCGCCTCGCCGCGGGCGTCGTTAGGGAGGAGCCCGCAGACCGTGAGCCCGATGAGGACAAGGGCACGGACGGTAAGGAGCTTCATCAGGGTATAATACGGACCAAAGGCTTCGCCGGGCCGCGCTGCGATCCAACGTCGCTGATGGTAACTGATTTGATACCTTGGATGCATTAGAAATTCGGTTACTCGTTAATCAAAAAGCGGCTTGCACCGTCGCGACGGCCAACGGTCTGTCAGTTGGGAAGGACACGTGGAGGCGGTTTCCCGGGAAAACCCGTGCTAGCGGGTGCGTGGCGCGACGCGATTTGTGGGGCGAGGCCGGGGAACAGTCAATCTTCTTTTTAAGATTTTTACGCCAAAAGAGCAAACCTCCGGACGACCGGTGAAAATCATTTGACCGACGCGCCCAGCGGCGTTTAGCAATGGCCACCGACCTCATGACACCTTCCGATTCCACACCGCGCCAGGCCAGGGGCGAATCGATGCTCGCCTTCAGCATCATGTTCTTTTCCGTGGCGCTTCTCTGCTTCATGCTCGGCTGGGCCGACGGCGTGCGCCATGGCAAAGCTTACCTGCACTTTCCGGGGGTGGACGGCTGGCTCGTCGCGACCGGGATCCTGACCGCGCTGGCGTTTCTCTTCTTCTTCTGGTCGCGCGTCGGGAAAAAAGCGTAAGGGACTTGCGCTGGCTTGGGACATTGGTAACAATGTCCCAATGAAACCTGCCCCGAAAAAAATCGAGCGCGTCCAGATCGGCGCGCGGATGGAGAGAACCCTGGTCAAAACCCTCAAGGCCCTGGCCGAGTACCTCGACCTCTCGTTAGGCGATCTGCTCGAGGGAATCACCCTCCACGCGCTGGAAGGCAAATCCGCCTTCAGCCCGAAAACCCTCGGCCAGATCAAAAAGCTGCGCGCGATCTATGGCCTCGACCTGACCGCGCGCGACAGCCATCGGCTGGTGGAGGAGGATGATGCCGGCGCCTGAAGCGGGTGGCCTGCTGGCGGAGTTCGAGGCCGGGCGGGTGGATCCGGCCGCTTTTCCGCATCGCGCGCATGTTGAAGTCGGCTACGAGTTGCTCCAGCGCCATCCCTACCCGGAAGCTCTGCTTCACCTTGCCCGCGGCCTGCGCAGGCTGGCCACAAGGGCCGGGCGGCCGGAGGTCTACCACGAGACGATCACGGCGGCCTTCCTGGCGGTGATCGCGGAGCGGTGGCTCGAAGCGGCGGCCGCGGGGTGGGAAGATTTCGCCGCGCGCAATCCAGATTTGTTGCAAAAGAATCTGCTGGAAAATTTCTACGACCCGGCGCTGCTGAACTCGGCCCTCGCCCGGCAGACCTTCGTCCTGCCCCGACGGGCCTCGTCACACGCCGCCTGACCTGGCCGAGATTTCTCCTAATAATTCGGCGGCTGGCGCGTTAGAACTCGGGAAGAGCTTATGCGCGTGGCCGAACCAGTCCCAGCCGATAACGATCTCAACGCCCTCCTGCGTCGTTTCGAGTTGCCCCTCCTGCAGTACGCCACGCGCATCCTCGGCGATCGCGACCGAGCCCGCGATGTAGTCCAGGAAACGTTTGTCGAATTGCAGCGCGACCAGCGCCGGCAGACCGATTCCGCGCCGGCGAAGTGGCTCTTCACGGTTTGCCGCAATCGCGCCCTCAACATTTGCCGAAAGGAAAAGCGCATGACTTATCTCGACGACGAGATTCTCGAACGACAGGAAAGCCACGATCCCGCGCCTAACGAACGGATCGAGCGCGAGGAAGCGAAAGGATTTCTCCTCCGCATCGTCGCGACTCTTCCGCCGCGGCAGCAGGAAGTTTTGCAGCTCAAATTTCAAAACGACCTCAGCTACCAGGAGATCGCCGAGCTCACCAAGCTCTCGGTCAGCCACGTCGGCGTGCTCATTCACACCGCGCTCAAAACTCTGCGCGCCCGTCATACGGAGGCGGCGCGCGATTTCATTCCCTTCAACCCACGACTTGCCTCATGAATATCAACCTTGATGACCCAAAACTGACCGCTTATGCGCTCGGCGAACTTTCCGGCGTGGAGAAAACGGAAATGGAAAGCGCGGTGGCGGCCTCGCCCGAAGCGCAGGAGTTCGTGAAGGAATTGCGCCTGCTCTCCGGCAATCTGCGGGCCGAGTACGAGGCCGAGCGCGAGGCCCATCCGGTGGCGCACACCAACATCGTGCCGCTCCCGCAAAAGGACGAGCCGTGGAGCATCTCGCGCCGGCTGGCCCTGGCCGCGACGATCGCGCTCTGCGCAACCCTCGGCGCGGTCGTGATCGGGACGGTGCAGCGCGGTGGATTGGGCGGCCGGCGAGACTTGGCACTCTCCTCCAGCCAATCCCCGGTCGGCCTGCCTCCCGCTTCGGCGGATCGTCCGGTCGAAGGCGTCGAGCAGGCACCGGGGCAGGATGCGCTGGCTTTGGTGACCGAGGAACCAGCGCCCCCGCCGCCGCCAGCCGCGATGGCGGTCGGCAAGACTGCCGGGGCGTCGACGACGAATATCTACCCGGCGCGGCGGCGGGCGGCCTCCCAGCCCTCCACCTCCGCTCCGGTCGAGATGGAACTGGGAGACTTCCGGCGCGAGGGCGCGAAGAAGGAGGATTTCAACACCGCCCGCTACGGCAAGATCGAGGAGAATCCGTTCCTCGCCGCCGCCAGCAACCCGCTCTCCACTTTCTCGATCGACGTCGACACCGCCTCCTACTCAAACATCCGCCGCTTCATCGAAGGCGGATCGCTGCCGCCAAAGGATGCGGTGCGGGTAGAGGAGATGCTCAACTATTTCGCCTACGACTACCCTCAGCCTAACGACGGCACGCCGTTCTCGGTCAACCTCGACGCCGCCTCCTGCCCCTGGCAGCCGGCGCACCGGCTCGTCCGGATTGGATTGAAAGGCCTGGAGGTTCCTAACGAAAAGCGCCCGTCCAGCAATCTCGTCTTCCTCCTCGACGTCTCCGGCTCGATGGAGCCGGCCAACCGGCTCCCGCTCGTCCGGCAGGCGCTGCGGCTGCTGGTCGAGAAGCTGGGCGAGAACGATCGCGTTGCGATCGTGGTTTACTCCGGGGCCTCGGGCCTGGCTTTGCCTTCCACCACCGGCGATCGCAAGGAGCAAATCCTGGCCGCGCTCGAAAACCTGCAGGCCGGCGGCTCGACCAACGGCGCCCAGGGAATCGAACTCGCCTACCAGACCGCGGCCGAGCATTTCATCACGGGCGGGGTCAACCGCGTCATCCTCGCGACCGACGGCGATTTCAACATCGGGACGACGAGCGAAGGCGATCTCGTTAGGCTGATCCAGGAAAAGGCGAAGGGCGGCGTCTTCCTCAGCGTCCTCGGAGTCGGGGACGACAACCTGAACGACTCCATGATGCAGAAGCTGGCCGACAAGGGGAATGGCAACTACGCCTATCTCGATTCGCTCGACGAAGCGCGCAAGGTGCTGGTGCAGCAGATCAACGGCACTCTCGTCACGATCGCAAAGGACGTGAAGATCCAGGTCGAGTTTAACCCGGCGCAGGTCGCATCCTACCGGCTGATCGGTTACGAAAAGCGGATCTTGCGGAAAGAAGATTTTAACGACGACAAGATCGATGCCGGCGAGATCGGCGCCGGCCACGCCGTGACGGCGCTCTATGAAGTGGTCCCGGCGGGAAGCGAGCCGAATTCCGCCGCGAGCGTGCCGCCGGTCGACCGGTTGAAATATCAAGCGGACCCGATCGCCGCCGCGCCTTCGTTAGGCAAGACCGGTTCGCCGGAAATGCTGACGGTGAAACTGCGTTACAAGGAGCCCGCGGGCGAGACAAGCAAACTGATCGAGCGGCCGTTCGTCGATGACGGGAAGCAGTTCGCCAGCGCCACGCCCGACTTCAAGTTCGCGGCGGCGGTGGCGGAATTCGGGATGATTTTGCGGGGCTCGGAATACAAGGGCAAGGGCTCGTTAGGCGCAGTTGCGGAATGGGCCCAGGAAGGCAAAGGCGCCGATGCCAATGGCTATCGCGCCGGCTTTTTGGAACTGGTCCGGAAAGCGCAGCGGCTCTAGCTAAAACGATTCCGCGGTCGCGACTGCCATCGCCGGTTTCACCCGGGTGGCGAGGAAGGCGCCGAAGAGCAACACCCCTGCGCACCAGAATTGCGCCACGGAAAACCGCTCTCCAAAAATCCAGGCCGAAAGCGCAAGCGCGCCTAACGGGCTGAGCAATTGCAGCGTCTGCGAAAGCGCGACTCCGATCTCGCGAATGGCGAAGTAATAAAGAACGTGCGCCAGCGTGATGCAGAACACGGCCGACCCGATCAGGATCCAGTTTATCTCCGCGCTCACCTGAAACGGCGTCGCGATTTTCCCGAAAGCGAAGGTGAGAGGGAAAAGCATGATCGAAGTGAGAAAACTGATCACACCGAAGCTGCGGATGGTGCCGAGACGCGCCGCCGGTTTTTTGACAAAGACGCCGTAAAGGGCCCAGCAGAAGCTGGCGGTAAAAGCGATGGCAAGCCCGACCAGCGACACGTGGCCCGCCTGGAAGCTGGGTTGAAACCAAAAGACGCCGACCGCGCCGATCAACCCGAGGAATGTCCCGAGTTGGAATTGCCACTGCCGAATGATCCAGCGTTCCTCGGGAAAAAGGACGAGCGCGAGGAGCGCGGTCATGATGACGGAAGAGCGAATGAAGACGGCATAAACGCCCGGCCCCATGTAATGGAGCGAAGCCACCTGGGTGACCTGATGGACGACGTTAGGCACGGCCGGCAGGAGGCAGAGGCCGATCACGTTCCAGTCCAGCGGCGGACCGCTGCGCCGGAAGCGGTAGAGCGCCAGCGGGAGGATGGCGAGGAACGCCACCGAGTAGCGGTAAAAATTTTGCGCAAACGGCTCGTAGTAGGGGAGGAGGTAAAACTGGAAGAGCGACGGTGTCGACCAGATGAGGACGGTGGCAAAGACCGCGGCGTATCCCTGGGAATGATTTTTTTGCGGAGGCGTCATGATGGCGGACTGAAAAGCGGAGGACGTTAGCCGCAGAGCCGGCAGCGGACTACTTGCAATCGCGCGCACCCCCAGATACGAAGAAGGTGAGGAAAGGCCAAACCATGAACGAGATGAAAAGAATTTTACTGTTCGCCGCTGCCGCGGCGCTGTGTCTGGCGCCGCTCGGAATCGATGCCGCCAAGAAAAAGGAAACGAGCGGTGATTCCGGCGGACATATTCAAAAGGCACTCGCGCTCGTCGATCAGCGGCAGTTCGAACCCGCGATCGCCGAATTTACCGCGGCGCTGGAGGCGAATCCGGCCAATGCCTTTGCCATCTACCAAAACCGGGGCGCGATGTATCTGGCGGTGGGAAAATATCCCGAGGCGCTCGCCGATTACACGAAAGCGAGCGAGATGAAACCGGACGACGAGCGCAGCTACCTGGGCAAGGGACAGGCCGAAACTTATCTCGGCAAATGGGACGACGCGATTGCCGACCTGACCAAGGCTATCGAACTAAAGGCAGATGATGCCGACGCCTACGGTTTCCGCGGGTTTGCCTATGCCAAACTCAACAATTGGGCGTTGGCCTTGCCCGATTACGACAAATTCCTCGCGGCCAAGCCAACCGACCAGGTCGCGCTCGAGCGCCGGGCCGAGGCCAATCGCAACCAGGGGAAGTTGCCGGAAGCGCTCGGGGACTACAGCAAGGCGATCGAGCAAAATGCGAGCAAATGGACCCTCTACAAAGGGCGCGCCTACACCTACCACCTGACGAAGGATTACCGGCAGGCGGCAGCGGATTACCGTAAGGCCTACGAGCTCAATCCCAAAGACAACGACGCGCTCAACCGCGCCCGGGCGGAAGAAGCGCTCTTCGCCACCCCGACGCCGGTGCCGGTGGCGACGCCCGAGCCCACGCCGGTCCCGAGCAGCATCGTGACGCCGCTCAACATTGGGATCGGAATCGGGATTCTCCTTCTCATCATCGTGATCGTGGTGGTGATGATGAAGAAAAAATCTTCGGTCGATTATTTGAAATAACGCCGGCAATTTTCCGCGGGGCCTGGCCAAGAAATTTCTTTGACAGGGCGAACCGCGAGGTTAGCTTGCCGACGCTTTTTCGGAGACCGAAGCAAGTCCCATGGTCGGCGAGTAATTTGACCGACTCTGGGACTTTCGCTTCTAACGACGGCGAGCAACCGGTTTGTCTCGCGACTGCGGGGATGAACTCGAAATGAACAGCGGCCCACATAGCTCAGTTGGTAGAGCACGTCCTTGGTAAGGACGAGGTCACCGGTTCAAGCCCGGTTGTGGGCTCCAGAATGAGCTTCGCGACCGGAAAAAATTAACCTAACGAAAAGACAGCAGCGAAAAGATTAAGTAACCCAAGGAGAATTCCAGATGGCTAAGGACAAGTTCGAACGCAATAAGCCGCACGTGAACGTCGGCACGATCGGTCACGTTGACCACGGCAAGACCACCCTCACCGCGGCGATCACCACCGTGCTCGCGAAGAAGGGCTTTGCCCAGGCGCGCGCCTACGATTCCATCGACGCCGCTCCCGAAGAAAAAGAGCGCGGCATCACGATCTCGACCGCGCACGTCGAATACGAGAGCGACAAGCGCCACTACGCGCACGTCGACTGCCCCGGTCACGCCGATTACGTCAAGAACATGATCACCGGTGCCGCCCAGATGGACGGTGCGATCCTCGTTGTTAGCGCTGCCGACGGCCCAATGCCGCAAACCCGTGAGCATATTCTGCTCGCGCGTCAGGTCGGCGTGCCTTCCGTCGTTGTTTTCCTGAACAAGGTCGACATGGTCGACGATCCCGAACTTCTCGACCTCGTCGAAATGGAAGTGCGCGATCTTCTCACTCAATACGAATTTCCGGGTGACAGCATCCCGATCGTCAAAGGCAGCGCGCTCAAGGCGCTCAATGGCGATGCGGAGCAGGAAGCCCAGATCCTCGCCCTCATCGCGGCGGTCGATGACTACATCCCGGTGCCAGAGCGCCCGGTCGACCAGCCCTTCCTCATGCCAGTGGAAGACGTGTTCAATATTGAAGGCCGCGGCACTGTCGCGACCGGCCGTGTCGAGCGTGGCATCCTCAAGAAGATGGAAGAAGTCGAGATCGTGGGCCTCACGGACACCGCGAAGACGACTGCGACCGACATCGAAATGTTCCGCAAGTTGCTCGACGAAGCACGCGCCGGTGACAACGTCGGCGTCCTCCTCCGTGGCGTGAAGAAAGAAGACGTCATGCGCGGCCAGGTCATCGCCAAGCCGGGCTCGATCAAGCCGCACAAGAAATTCAAGGCGGAAGTCTACGTTCTGTCGAAGGAAGAAGGCGGCCGTCATACGCCGTTCTTCACCAACTACCGTCCGCAATTTTATTTCCGCACGACCGACGTGACGGGCAGCGTGAAGCTGGCCGAAGGCGTCGAGATGGTCATGCCGGGGGACAACGTTTCCGTCGAAGTGGAGCTCGGCACGCCGATCGCCATGGAAAAGACGATCCGGTTCGCCATTCGTGAAGGCGGCAAAACCGTCGGCGCGGGTCGCGTGAGCGAAATTCTGGACTAAGTTAACGCGCGAAGCGGAACCCAAATAGGTCAGTAGCTCAATTGGTAGAGTAGCGGTCTCCAAAACCGTCGGTTGGGGGTTCGAGTCCCTCCTGGCCTGGTTTGGATTAGCTCGTTAGGCGTATGTTAGGCAAAACAAAATCTTTCATCTCCGAAGTCCGGCTGGAACTGCAAAAAGCGTCCTGGCCCTGGGATCCGAAAGAGAAGGGGATGAAGCGCTACAAGGAGCTGACCGATTCCACCCTTGTCGTCATCATCGCAATGTTGCTCCTCGGCGGCTATGTCGCGCTCTTCGATTTCATCCTCGTCAACGTGATTCATTTCCTCACCCGCTTGTAATCATGGCCTACGTCCTCGCCCCAAAAGATCAATGGTACGTCGTCCACGTGCTCTCCGGACAGGAGAACAAGGTGCGCGAGAACATTGAGAAGCGGGTCAAGACCGAGGAAATGAGCGACGTAGTTTTCGAGGTCCTCGTCCCGACCGAGCGCGTCTCGGAGATCAAGCGGGGGAAGAAAAGCGAGACGACACGGAAATTTTTCCCGGGCTACCTCATCGTCAACATGCACCTCCTCGACGAGGAAAATCAGCTCGTCGGTCGGACGTGGTATTTCATTCGGGAAACGCCCGGCGTAATCGGTTTTGCCGGGACGAAAGATCGCCCCATCCCAATGCGGCAATCGGAAGTCGACAACATGCTGGCGCAGATGCGCGAGCGTGAAGAGAAGGTCAAACCCAAGGTCAGCTTCGAAGTCGGCGAGACGGTCAAGGTGGCGGACGGCCCCTTCCAAAACCAGAGCGGCGTGGTGGAAGAGATCGATCCGGAACGCGGCAAACTGCGCGTCTCGGTCACCATCTTCGGCCGCGCCACCCCGGTTGAACTCGAATACTGGCAGGTCGAACGCGGCTAAGAAAAGTAAGAAGGAAAAAGGCAGAATAAAGAAAATCACGCCGACTTCCCTCGCTCTCACTTCTTAATTCATCCTTCTTAATTCTTACTTCATTTCATCATGGCTAAAGAAATCGTTGCTCACATCAAACTGCAGATCCCGGCCGGACAGGCGAATCCCGCGCCTCCCGTCGGCACCGCGCTCGGACCTCGCGGCGTCAACATCATGGCGTTCTGCAAAGAATTTAACGCTGCCACGCAGAAGCAGGCCGGCGACATCCTCCCGGTCGTGATCACCGTCTTCAAGGACAAGTCATTCACCTTCATCACGAAGAGCCCGCCCGCAGCGATTCTGCTCAAAAAAGCCGCCGGCATCGCCGCCGGTTCGAAAGAGCCGAACAAGACCAAAGTCGGCAAGGTGACGCGCAAGCAGATCATGGAAATCGTGAAAACGAAGGGCAAAGATCTCAATTCGCGGAACGACGAAGCCGGTTTCAAGATCATCGCCGGCACCGCCCGCCAGATGGGCCTGGAAGTCGTCGAATAGTCGCAGCTGGCAAAGTCCTTTCTCTGGCTACGTGAGTAGCCTGCCCGGGCGGTGCAGAAAATCCTTGCCCTGCCGGCCCTGCCTGTTTCATACGTTACGGCGTATGAAAACCTGGTTATTCCTCCTGCTTTTTGTGGTCTTCGGTTCCGCCCATCGCCTCGAGGCGAGCGATAGGGTGATACAAGTGGGGAACCTCCCCGGCGCGGTCGCTGCCTGCAATCAAGCCTTTAAACAGGTCAAGAATGGCGACCTGGATGGTGCGATTCAGTCCTACACCACGGCCTTCAAGGTCGATCCCCGGATGTATGTGGCCATCTCCCAGCGCGGCGCGCTCTACATGCAGCAACGCAAGTGGGACCTGGCGATTGCCGACTTCAATACCGCGCTCAAAGTCAGCCCCAGTTTTTTCCTCGCCGCGATCAAGCGCGCGGAAGTGAACCAGGCGCTCGGACGCTACG
>JALYQE010000207.1 GCA_030855965.1 Verrucomicrobiota bacterium
ACGCACAATCTCGCCCAGGCCCGCCGCCTCGCAGACGACGTCGCCGTTCTCTGGGTGCAGGAAGACGCCGGGCGCCTCATTGAAAGCGGAAGCGCCCGGCAAGTTTTCGAAGCGCCCAGGCACGAGCTGACCAAAGCTTATATCACTGGCCAGCGCGGATGAGATCGTGGAATACTTTTGCCGTCGTCGTATCGTATAAGCTCCGATGAACCGCTTCTCCGCCAAGCTCGCCGAGCATTCGCTTCCGCTCCGCCACGCAAAGACAGAGATTCTGCAGATCAATGTCGGGAAGCTCTGCAATCTCACCTGCATTCACTGCCATGTGAACGCCGGGCCGAAGCGGAAGGAAATCATGACCCGCGAAACGATCGATCGCGTAATCGACTGGCTCGCCAAGACTGACATCCCGACGGTCGACCTGACCGGGGGCGCGCCGGAGATGATTCCGGATTTCAAATATTTCGTCGAACGCCTGAAGTCGCTCACCCCGCCTCGCCACATCATCGATCGCTGCAACCTCACCATCCTGCTCGAACCCGGCTTCGAGGATTACGCCGGGTTTCTCGCCCGTCACCAGATCGAGATCATCGCCTCGATGCCGTGCTATTCGCCGGAGAACGTCAACGCGCAGCGCGGCGAAGGCGTCTTCGACGGCAGCATCAAAGGACTGCAACTTCTCAATTCGTTAGGCTACGGGACCGATCCCGCGCTCCCGCTCCATCTCGTTTACAACCCGAACGGCGCATTCCTCCCCGGCCCGCAGGAAGAATTGGAAGCGGATTATAAGCGCGAGTTGAAGGACAATTTCGGGATCGTCTTCAACCAGCTTTTTACCATCACCAATCTCCCGGTCTCGCGTTTCGCTTCCTGGTTAAAGAACAATGGACAGCTGGCCGATTACATGGCGCTGCTCAACGATGCCTTTAATCCTTCGACCGTGAACGGTCTGATGTGCCGCAACACCATCAACGTCAGCTGGCAGGGTGAAATCTTCGATTGCGATTTCAACCAGATGCTCAAGATGCAGTGGCGCGATGGAGATCACGGCCTGCATCTTTGGGACATTGATCCCGCACGGGTCGAGCACCGCGAAATCCAAACCGGCGAGCACTGCTTCGGCTGCACGGCCGGCGCCGGCTCCAGCTGCGGCGGTGCGCTCCTTTAAGCCCGCCTTGGCGCCGGCCGCCGCTTCCGCTATGGAAGCAGAGTCTCGGAACTCATCATGCTCACCTATTTCTGGATCATGCTCGGGGGCGCGCTCGGAAGCGGGGCACGCTATTGGGCTTCGGGCCTGGTCGGGGAACGCTTCGGCGAGATCTTTCCGTTAGGCACCCTGTTCGTCAATGTCAGCGGTTCGTTCCTGATCGGCTTCCTCGCCGGTCTGACCGAGCCGCCGAGCCCCTTCCCGGCGGGCCCGCGCCTCCGGCAGTTTCTCATGATCGGAATCCTCGGCGGCTACACCACCTTCTCCACCTTCAGTCTGCAGACGCTCGAACTGGCGCGGGCCGGCGACTGGGCGCGGGCGGGACTGAATAGCGTCCTCTCGCTCGTCTGCTGCCTGGTCGCCGTCTGTCTCGGGCGCGGCCTCGGACTCCTTGTCGCAGCTCGTTAGGCGAGGGCGGCTTCAGCGGAAGTGGGCTGATTTTTTGCTGAACTCCTGCTCCAGCTTGGCACACATCAATTCGCAAAGGTCGAGGATCTGCGGATCGGAGATGAAATAGAAAGCGTTCAAGCCGTCTTTGCGCCGGTCGACCATCCCGACCTCCATCAGGATGCCAAGATGCTTGGAAACGTTGGCCTGGGTGAGACCAGTCAGCCTGACCAGGGCGGTGACGTGCTGCTCGTTTTTCTCGAGGGCGATGAGGAGTTTGAGCCGGGCCGGCTCGCTCAGGACCTTGAAGCGGCGGGCGACGAGCTGGAGGCCGGGGCCGGAGATTTTGGAACGTTTAGTCGGGCGAGACATGAAGAAATTTGCGCGCGCTTAATACAACTGTATCGATATATAGTTCAAACGCCCGTTTCCACGAACCCAATTATTAACCCGTTTATGAAACTCGTAAATCTTCTCCAATTCTGGCCTCTTCTTCTCGGCGCCGCTCTCGGCGCCCTCCTCGGCTATTTCGGCCAGTGCACCTCGGGCACCTGCCCGTTGACCTCGACCCTGGTGGCGCGGCGCCCTCTATGGCGCGCTTCTCGGCTTCCTCTTCTCCACCGGCACGACGAAGAAACTCGAAAAAAACGAGCCCGCGCCAGTCCCGAAGGACCAACCGCAGCCGCTCGAACGATGATTGGATAGCCGCAATGGCATACGGGAATAAAGAGCCGGAGCGGCAGATCGAGCCGAAGATGCGGCACCACTAAGATGAAAAATCCAATGAGAAAACAACCCTCGTCGCCTCAGGTCGCGGCGTCGGATCGGCCGTGCTCGCGACTCTTTTGACCCCGATTCTTTTCCAAGCACCTCCAGGCGCAACCGCAGCCAAGAAAACAGAAAGTTCATTAATGTCACTCATCTTTGAACGAATTCAGGCCGACGGTATCGCGGAGCTATCCTACGTGGTCGGAGACGACATCGAGGGGGTTGCGGCGGTTTTTGATCCGACGCCGGACGTCGAGAAATACCTCGAGCTGGCGCGCGAGAACAATCTCTCCATCACGCACATTTTTGAAACGCACATTCACGCCGACCTGATGAGCGGTGCGCGCGAACTCTGCGCGCGAGTCGATTCGGCGAAAATTTTTGCCAGCCACGAGGGCGGCGCGCGTTACGGCTTTGATACCGAAGCGGTCAAGGATGGCGATACCTTCACCCTCGGCAAAACGGTCATCACCGCGCGTCATACCCCGGGGCATACGCCGGAGCACATGAGCTATGAACTGGCCGAGAAGGGCCGCGAAAAGAAGCCATGGGGCGTGTTGACGGGCGATTCGCTCTTCGTGAGTTCAGCGGGACGACCGGACCTGCTCGGCTCGGGCGAATCGAAGAAGTTGGCGAAACAGCAGTTTCACACCCTGCGCGATTATTTTCTCAAGCTCTCCGACAGCGTGATGATCCATCCTGCGCATGGAGCCGGCTCGCCCTGCGGCGCCGACATTGGCGATCGCTTGCAGAGCACGATCGGCTACGAGCGCGACACTAATCCGTTCCTGCAATTCGAGGACGTGAAGGAATTCACCGACTACGCGCTCAACACAGCGCCGCCCGTGCCGACCTACTATCCGCGGATGAAAAAAATCAACGCCAAAGGGCCGGAGATCATCGGCAACCTGCCGCGCGTTCCGGGTCTTCCGCCCAAAGCCTTCAAGGAAGCAGTCGCGCAGAAGAAGAACGTCCTTATCGACACTCGCACCATGCTCGGGTTCGGCGGCGGGCACATTCCCGGCGCGCTCAACATCGGCGGCTCGCCCATGCTTTCGATCTGGGCCGGCTGGCTGCTCGATCCGGCCAGGCCGATCCTGCTCGTGCTCGAGCAAGACAGCGGCCTGGAAAAGATCGTGAAGTATTTTATTCGCACCGGTTACACCAACTTCGCTGGTTATCTCGTGGGCGGGATGAAGGCGTGGGACAACGCCGGCTTCGAGATCGACCGCGTGCCGCAGATGAGCGTGCACGATGTCAAGGCGGCCCGCGGCAAGCTCCAGATCTTCGACGTCCGCAGCCCGGACGAATGGAAAGAGGGGCACATCCCCGGGGCGCACCATCTCTTTCTGCCCGAGATCCGGGAGAAGGCGGCGAAATTCTCGAAGAAGAAACCGACCGCCGTTTATTGCGACAGTGGATACCGCGCCAGCCTCGCCACCAGCATGCTGAAACAGGAAGGCTTCACCGATGTGCGCAACGTGCCAGGCAGCTGGCAGGCCTGGAAAAAAGCCGGCTACAAAGTGGAAGGAAAAATCAAAAAATGAGGCGTCTCTTCATCTATCTCCTCCTCTTCGCGCCGACGCTCGCGCTTGCGGCCGAGCCACGAGTCGATGCCCGGAGTTTTCCGGGCCCGGCCTGGTCGCCCTATCTGGTCGGCGCCGGGATCGGCGTGCTCAGCTGGCTGACTTTTTATTTCGCCGACAAAGCGATCGGCGCGTCGTCGTTTTACGCCACCGTCGCCGGCGCCGTCGGCCGGCTCTTCGCGCGGCGGCACACCGACTCGCTCGATTACTACAAGGAAAACCCGCCCAAGATCGGCTGGGAAACGGTGCTGGTGCTCGCGACGGTCGCAGGCGCGTTTATAGCCGCGACGACCGGCGGCGAGTTCACCAACCGCTGGCTGCCGCCGTTCTGGATCGCGCGCTTCGGCGAGGACTCACTTCTTCTGCACGGCCTGATCGGATTCTTTGGCGGAATCCTGATGGCGTTCGGCGCGCGTTTCGCCGGCGGCTGCACCAGCGGCCACGGCATTAGCGGCACGCTCCAGCTCAACATCGGCTCGTGGATTTCGGTCGCCTGTTTCTTCATCGGCGGCATCGCCGTCGCCGTCCCACTTTATCTCCTATGATTGATCCTGGTTCCGCAGTGAAGAAAGGCAGCGCCAAGCCGGAAGCGGCGGTCGCGCCCGCCAATAAAATTCTGCTCGCCATCATCGCCGGGCTCGTCTTCGGCTTCCTTCTGCAAAAGGGCGGCGCGGCCAAGTTCCATATCCTGATCGGACAATTGCTCCTGCAGGATTGGACGGTCGCGAAGATCATGTTGAGCGCGATCATCGTCGGGATGCTCGGGATTTATCCGCTGCATCGCGCGGCCAAGGTGAACCTGCATCTCAAGCCGACCCGTCTTTTTGGGAACATCGCCGGTGGCCTCATTTTCGGCGCCGGCTTTGCCCTCATCGGCTATTGCCCCGGGACCGCGGCCGCCGCGCTCGGCCAGGGAAACTGGGACGCGCTCTTCGGCATGACCGGCCTCGTGGTCGGCTCGTATCTCTACGCCGAGATGTCCGGCTGGCTGAAAAATGGCCCGCAAAAATGGGGCGACCTCGGCAAGGTCACCATCCCGGACGCGATCAAAGTGCCGCGGCTGCCTTTCGCGATCGGCTTCGCGCTCTTCCTCGCGGTTTGCCTTTTCGCCCTGGAGAAATTCACCATCCGCTAACGTTATGATTCGAAAAAACCATCCCGCCCTCGCCCTTTGCACGCTCGCGCTGGGATTCTGCCTAACGATTTCTGCCGCCTCCGCGGCTCCCGCCCCGCAGAGCGCAGCCCCGGGCTGGCAGTTGCAGGATCTGCAGGGTAAATCTGTGAAGCTTTCCGACTTCAAAGGAAAAGTAGTGCTGCTGAATTTCTGGGCCACCTG
>JALYQE010000211.1 GCA_030855965.1 Verrucomicrobiota bacterium
AAAATCTTTCCGTGGTCGACCACGATGACGCGATCGCAGAGCTCCTCGATGTCCTGCATGTAATGGCTCGTGAGCATGGTCACGATCTTGTGCTCGGAATTGTAGAGCCGGAGAAATTCCCGCACGCGCTTTTGGCTCACGACGTCGAGGCCGATGGTCGGCTCATCGAGAAAGAGGACCCGCGGCTCGTGGATGAGCGCGGAGATGAGCTCCATCTTCATCCGTTCGCCTAACGACAGCTCACGAACCATGACGTTCATCTTGTCGCCCACCTCGAGCAGCTCGCTTAGGCCGCCGACGACTTTCTTGAAACGGGCGCGGTCGATTCCGTAAATCGCGCGGTTTAATTCGAGCGACTCCTGCGCCGGCAGATCCCACCAGAGCGCGTTCTTTTGCCCCATGAGCAGGCTGAACTGGCGCTTCATCTCGTCGCGGCGCTCCCACGGGACGAACCCAAGCACTTTCGCTTCGCCCGAGGTCGGGTTGAGCAGACCGGAGAGCATTTTGAGGACGGTCGTTTTGCCGGCGCCGTTCGGGCCGAGGAAACCGACCAGCTCGCCCTCCTCGATCGTGAACGAGATGTCGTCGGCGGCGCGCGTCTCTTCGTAACGCCGGTTGACCAGGCCTTTGACCGAGGCCCAAAGTCCGCTCTCCTTGCGATAGGTCCGGTAAACTTTGGTCAGCCCGGAGGCTTCGATGACACTCACCTAGAAGTTGACTCTCGTATTCTCATTTGCTACTAAACTGGTATGTCGGCAACTACTGTAAAGCTGGATGGCGAACTTCTGCGAGCTATCGAAAGTGTCAAATCGCCCAAGCAAACCCTCTCGGCCTATGTGCGGGAGGCGCTCCAGCGTGATCTCCGGCGGCGACAGATGCGGGATGCTGCCGAAACATACACGAATCTCCTCCGCACCAACGCCGCTGAGCGCGAAGCGATGGATGAATGGGAGGCCGCACCTCTCGCTACGACGCCGCGGAGCCGCCGCAGATGAAACGCGGAACGATCGTGTGGATCAATCTGGAAGACACCCGACCTCCTGAATTTGGGAAAACGAGGCCTGGCATCCTGATTTCAAATTCAGAACACAATGCGCATCTGGAAACAGTCGTGGCCGTCCCCCTCTCGACGCAGGCTCCAGCTCTCTGGCCTTTGCGCCTGCAGCTCAAGCTCACCAGCAAGAAAATGAGTTACGCGGTTCTGCCCGGTATGCGGCAGGTTAAAAAAACGCGCCTCCTCGATGTGATCGAAATCGCACCGGCTGAATTCATGCATACCATGGACCGGGCGCTTTCGGCTTATCTGTCCGACTGACTACGAAGCCAGCTCGTTCAGGCCGCGCTAGGTCGTGCGTCGGCCGTTCGCTTTTTCAAAAACGGCAGCACCTTCTCGACCAGCGCATCGGCCGTCAGGCCGTGCTTTTGGCGCAGGATCGGGATGGTGCCGTGTTCGATGAATTGATCGGGCCAGCCGATCCGCACCACCGGGGTGTTGATCATCTGGGTGTGGAGATGCTCCATCACGGCGCAGCCAAATCCGTTGTGCAGAACGTGATCCTCGAGGGTGCAGACGACCTGCACGCTGCGCGCGAAAAATTCCAGCGTCCCGGTGTCCATCGGCTTGATCCAGCGCGGGTTGATCAGCGCGACCGAAATGCCTTTTGCCTCCAGTTTCTGCGCGGCTTCCTGCGCCACTTCAAACATGTTGCCCAGACCGAAAATGGCGACGTCCTTGCCGTGCTGCACCACTTCCGCCTTGCCGATTTCGAGCAGCTTCGGCGTCGCCTTCGGCTTCGCGCCGGTGCCGGCACCGCGCGGATAACGGATCGCGATCGGGCCGCTGTCGTGATTCGCCATCGTCCAGAGCATGTCGACGAATTCGTCCTCATCCTTCGGCTGCATGTGAATCATGTTCGGGATATGCCGGAGGTAGCCGATGTCGAAGAGCCCGTGATGGGTCGGGCCGTCGTCGCCGCTCAGGCCAGCGCGATCCATGCAGAGCGCGACGTTCAGGTTCTGCAGCGCGATATCGTGAATGATCATGTCATAGGCGCGCTGCATGAAGGTCGAGTAGATGGTGAGAAACGGCTTCAGCCCCTGGGTCGCGAGACCGCAGGCAAAGAGAGCGGCGTGTTCTTCAGCGATCCCGACGTCATAGTAGCGGTCGGGATGTTGCGCCTGAAAATACCCGAGCCCGGTGCCGCTCGGCATCGCGCCGGTGATGGCGACGATCTTGCGGTTGGTGTCGGCAAATTTGCCTAACGTCTTGCCGAGAATCTCGGAATAGGTCGGGAGGGAAGCGGCGGCCGTTTCCCCGGTCTCGGCGGTGAATTTTCCAAGGCCGTGAAACTTGTCCGGCTTGGCGATGGCGGGCTCGTAGCCTTTGCCTTTCTTAGTCAGGATATGGAGCAGGACCGGCTCTTCCTGCGTTTTCAAAAATTCGAAGGTCCGGGTGAGAAGCGGAATGTCGTGTCCGTCGATCGGGCCGTAGTAGCGCAACCCGAGTTCCTCGAAAATCACGCTCGGCACGAGCAGGTTTTTGAAACCTTCCTCGACCTTATGCGCGAGATTCAAAATGCCCTTGCCCGCGACGGCTTTGATGAAACGACCGGCCTTTTCGTGCAGATGCGCGTAGGTCGGGTTGGTGACGATGTTGTTCAGGTAGGCCGCAATCGCGCCCACGTTCTTCGCGATCGACCATTCGTTGTCGTTCAAGACGACGATGAACTTTTTGGTCTGGGCGCGGACGTTATTGAGCCCTTCGTAACTGATCCCGCAAGTCAGGGCAGCGTCGCCCGCCACGACGACGATATTATCGTCCGTGCCTAACAAATCGCGCCCCACCGCCATGCCGAGGCCGGCGGAGATGGCGGTGCCGGCGTGACCGGCGCCATAGGAATCATGCTCGCTCTCGCTCCGGAGGAGAAATCCGTTCAGGCCCTCGTATTGTCGCATGGTGTGGATGCGATCGAGCCGGCCGGTAAACATCTTGTGCACGTAGCCCTGGTGGCTGACGTCGAAGACAAACTTGTCGTGCGGAGTGCTGAAAACGCGATGCAGCGCAATCGTGAGCTCGACCACGCCGAGATTGGGCCCGAGGTGACCGCCGGTTTGGGAGAGGACATTGATCAGTTCATCGCGCACTTCCTGCGCGAGCTGCGGGAGACTTTCCTCCGGCAAGGCTTTGACGTCGGCCGGGGAATGGATTCCCTGCAGCAGACGGGATTTCGGCTCGGCGGCCTCAGAAGAGACTAACGTCGACATTTTTTGGTTCTCCTTGGGTTTCACTTTGGGCCGCGGGGGCCGCTTCAAACTTCTTCACCACCGGTTTCCCGGCACTGTTTCGCGTAATGACCTCGATCCGTTGTTCGGCCGAGGCGAGGCGTTCCTGGCACACTTTGACCAGCTTCATTCCCTCCTCGTAACGCACAATCAAGTCTTCCAGGGGAAGCTCGCCGGACTCCATTTGTTCCACGATCTCCTCCAGCCGTTGCATGGCCTGTTCGAAGTTCGCTTCTGGAGCGGGCTTCTTCACTTGGTTCGACATAACTGCAAGGGAGCAATTAAGCATAGGCAGGCTGATTAAAAAGGCTGACTTGCCCGCCGCCCCCGGGATCCGGTCCATGGCATAACGGCTGCTAATGATAGCACTCGTTAGTGAAGCCGATGACTTTTCCGAAGCGCATACTCCTGATCGACCACGAACCGCACCTGACCGCGGTCGTGGGCTCGGCCCTCCAGGCCACCGGGCAATATTTGATCCGGCAGGAGAACCACAGCCGACGCGCGCTTCATTCCGCACTGCACTTTCAACCTGACTTGATCCTGCTCGACGCTGTCCCGGAGCATTTCGAGCTGGGTAAGATTGCCCAGCAGATTCACGCCGATGCGTCGCTCCAGGACGTACCCGTGGTTTGCCTGACCAGCCTGACGACCGCCGGCCACTTTGGGTCGGTCGGATTCTTTGGCGGTTATACCTTTGTCGCCAACCCTTTCCTGCTCCAGGACATGGTCAACTGCATCGCGGAGATGCTGAACGACAAACGCCGCTTCGGGCTGTAGCCGCTTCGCGCCGGGCGAAGCGTCAATCGTTTGCGCGCGCGCGAACGTCCGGCAAAGTTCGGCATGCCAACGCCTATTTCCGTCAAAGATGCACTGCAAAGCACCGCTCCCGCCGAAGCGGTCCTGGTGCAGGGATGGGTGCGGACCCGGCGCGCTTCGAAGGATTTTTCCTTCATCGAACTGAACGACGGCTCTTCGCTGCGCAATCTGCAAGTCATCGCGAAAAATTCTCTGCCTAACTATGACGCGGTGCAGCGGCTGATCACGGGCGCGTCGATCGCCGTCCGCGGCCCGCTCATCGCTTCCCAGGGCAAAGGGCAAAGCTGGGAAGTGGCGGCCGACTCGATTGAGATCATCGGCGCCTCGGACGATTCCTACCCGCTCCAGAAAAAAGGTCACACCCCGGAGTTCCTGCGCGAGATCGCTCACCTCCGTCCGCGTTCCAATCTTTTCGGCAGCGTCTTTCGCGTGCGCAGCCGGCTCGCTTTCGCCATCCACCAATTTTTCCAGGAGCGCGGTTTCGTTTACGTGCACACCCCGATCATTACCGGGAGCGATTGCGAAGGCGCCGGCGAATTGTTCCGCGTCAGCACGATCGACCCGGAGAAACCGCCACGTTTGCCTAACGGCGCCATCGACGACGCGCAGGATTTTTTCGCGCGCCGGACTTATCTCACCGTCAGCGGCCAACTCGAGGCGGAGGCTTTCGCCTGCGCACTTTCCAAGGTCTACACCT
>JALYQE010000222.1 GCA_030855965.1 Verrucomicrobiota bacterium
CGGGACGGGCGTCCGGCGCAAGCTGGGCGAGATAAATGATCATCGTCCCGCCTCGAAGGCGGGATACAGAATTCGGCTTATCGCCATCGAAATGAAGGGCGTCCTCGGAAACGAGGGCGCCCTTCCACTTTGCGTGGCGCCTGTAGCCGTTTCGCTGTGCGAAACGCGGGGAAGACCCCCGCCTTGTGGAGCGGGTTGCCGCGAATCGAGCCGATGCCCGCGTCGCCCACAGGGCGACGGCTACAGGGCGCGGCTACAACGTGACGCTTACAGATCGCTTTACGGATTTGCGCTTCACCCCGAGACTCGCCCGTTCGATGAAAACCACCACTCGAGATTGGCGCATCCCGGCCGCTTGGATCATGCTTTGCATCGTCTGGAGCTCGACCTGGCTGGTGATCAAGATCGGGCTGCGCGATCTGCCGCCGCTCTCTTTCGTTTCGATTCGTTTTCTGGTCGCGCTGCTGGTCCTGATTGCGATTTCTATCGGGCGCACCCGACTGCTGCCGAAGCGCCGCGCCGACTATTGGGTGCTCGCTTTTACCGGGGTGCTCATGTTTGCGGTCAATTACGCGCTCTTGTTTTGGGCGGAGCTACACGTCTCCTCCGGACTCGCGGCGGTGATCCAGGCTTCGATTCCAATTTTTGGCATGGTCTGCGCGCATTGGATGCTGCCGGACGAACCGCTCCGCTGGCAACGTCTCAGCGGCGCGCTCGTCGCGATTTTCGGCGTCGCACTGATCTGTGCGCGCCTCTTGAGTTTCAACGGCTGGCTCGCGTTTCTCGGCGGACTGGGGATCGCATTCGGCGCGGCCAGCGCCGCGTACTCAAATGTGCTGCTGAAAGCGAAAAGGATCGAGCTCGCGCCTTCGATGCTGGCGGCGTGGCAGATGATCTTTGGCACTGTGCCGCTCCTTTTTGTCGGCTTCGCCGTCGATGGAAATCCGCTCCGCTTCCACTGGACGACGAGTGCGATTCTTTGCCTGCTTTACCTCGCGGTGATCGGCTCTTCCTTCACCTTTCTTCTGCTCTACTGGCTCATGCCGCGCATGTCGGTGACCAACCTGCAGACGATCTCGCTCATCACACCGCCCGGGGCGATTGCGCTCGGCTGGGCCTTTGGCGGGGAGCGGCTTTCCGCCTGGTCGCTTCTCGGCGCGGCCTTCGTTCTGCTCGGTGTCTGGATGATCTTCCGCCGGATCGCAGAACCTCCGCTTACGGTGAAAGGCTGAAGTTAACCGACCGGCGTTAGAGACAGTCGTCGAGGCAGCTGAGGAGGTGCGAGACCGTCTCTTCGGTCTCATCGCCCATGTTGGAAAGGCGGAAAGTCTGGCCCTTCAGCCGGCCGTAGCCGCCGTCGATCACGAGATGATGTTTTTCTCGCAGATCCCGTACGAGCTTGGCGACGTCGATCCCGCCCGCCTGAGGCGGGTTCTTCACGCAGGTCAGGCTGAGGGCGCGGAATCCCTCGGCCGCGAAAAAATCGAAGCCTCGTTTGCGCACCCAGGCGTGGACGAGCGCATTGGTGCGCGCGTGGCGTTCGAAGCGATTCGTTAGGCCTTCCGTGAAAATGTCGTCGAGCTTCGACTGCAACGCGTAGATGTGGCCGATGCTCGGGGTAGTCGGCGTCATCCCGCCTTCCTGCTGTTTTTTGAATTCGAGAAAATCGAAGTAATAACCGCGATCAGTCGCCTGCTCCGCGCGGGCGAAGGCTTTCTCGGAAACACTGAAAAGCGAAAAACCGGGCGGCAAGGCGAGCGCTTTTTGCGAGCCGGTGAGGAGAACATCGATTTGGTAGTCGTCCATCGGGATCGGGACGGCGGAGAAGGACGAGACGGTGTCGACGATGAGCGCGACATCTGGATATTTCGCCAGCGTGCAGCAAATTTCCGGCAACGGATTCATCACCCCGGTGGAAGTCTCATTGTGGATGAGGGTGACGGCGTCGAACTTCCCGGTTGCGAGCTGAGCGTCGATCGCCTTGTGATCGATCGCCTGCCCCCACTCCACCTGAAGCGGCTCGGCTTCCTTGCCGCAACGCCGCGCGACGTCGAGCCATTTGTCGGAAAAGGCGCCGCACATGCAGCAGAGAACCCGCCGCCTAACGAGGTTGCGGATCGCCGCCTCCATCACGCCCCAGGCCGAGGAGGTGGAAAGGAAAACGGGCTGCTTCGTTCCAAACAATTCCTGGAGCCGGGGATGGATCTCGCGGTAGAGCGTTTTGAAGGCGTCGCCGCGGTGGCC
>JALYQE010000242.1 GCA_030855965.1 Verrucomicrobiota bacterium
CGGCCCAGCGTTATCAAATCGAGGGCCACTCCGCCCTCGTGGTGCAGGCCGGCACGACCATCTCCACCCGCGGCCGGGGTGAAGCGAATTCGTTTAACGTGATCCGGATCGAACGCCCGGCCGTCACCATCGAGCACTACACCTGGTCGCCGGAGGAAGCCGTGTTTAGGGAGGAGCGTGTCGAACGATTTCTCCGCGGTCCAGATGTCTGGACCCGCGGGAGCTAACTGATCCCGCCTGACGAGAATAAGTATCGAGAATCCCGGGCACGGCCGTTTCCGTACAGCAAAAATCCTCCCCCGGGGAACACCCGAGGGAAGATTTGCGTTAAGAAGTTAAGCTTGGATTACGGAGTCGGGGCCGGCTCGGTCGTCGTGGTCGACTCCGTGGTGCCTTCGCTCATCGTCGGAGCCATCGTCGCCATCGGCGTCGATTCCATCGGGGTCGTCATGACCGTGGTGTTGTTGTTGGTGGTCGTGTCGGTCGCAGCCGCCGGAGGATTCACGACAGTCGTGTTATTCTCGGTCGACTCCGCGGCAGGGGCCGCCGGTGTCACAGTTTCGGTTTTTTGTTCGCACGCCACGAGGAGCGCAGCGCTAGCCAGGATGCAGATGTATTTCTTCATAGGTTATGGATGAGTGCCCACGTTGGGTTAACTATTGATTCGGGGCAAGCGAAGTTTTCGGACCTGCGGCAATTATTTTTTTGGCGCGAGCGGTCGAAAAGCCCCGGCTAGGAAGGAAATGCAGCGCCGGCGGCGGCCTGAAACGGCGGCTCAAATTCCATCCCGTGCGCTTCGGCCACGGCGCGGTGGGTGAGCCGGCCGTCCATCGTGTTGATGCCGCCGATCAGCGCCGGCTGGCGTTCGCAGGCTTCCTTCAAACCGAGATCGGCCAGGAGCTCGACGTAGCGATAAGTAATGTTCGTTAGTGCCTGGGTCGCGGTGCGCGCGTAGGCCGCCGGCATGTTGGCGACGCAGTAATGGATGACATCTTCCTCGACGTAGACCGGGTCGAGGTGGGTGGTGGGCCGCGATGTTTCCACGCAGCCGCCCTGGTCGATCGCGATATCCACCACCACGCTCCCAGTCCGCATCTGACGCAGCATCTCGCGCGTGATGAGCTTGGGCGCTTTCGCTCCCGGGACGAGCACTGCGCCGATGAGCAGGTCGACCGTCGGCATTAATTCCGCCAAATGTGCTTCGCTCGAATAAAGCGTGTGGGCGGAGTGCATCGTGATGTCGAGAAAGCGCATCCGTTCCAAGTCGACCTCGAGAATGGTGACGTCGGCGCCGAGGCCGGTCGCCATGCGCGCGGCATTTACGCCCGACGTACCGCCGCCCAGCACCACCACTTTGCCCGGGAGCACGCCCGGCACGCCGCCGAGCAGGACGCCGTTGCCACCATTGTGTTTCGCGAGGAAATAAGCGCCCATTACGACCGACATGCGGCCGGCGATCTCGCTCATCGGCTCGAGCAAAGGGAGGCGGTTTCCCACCTGGATCGTCTCGTAGGCCACCCCGGTCACGCCCGATTTCATCAGCGCCTCGGTCAGCGACTTGCTCGCCGCAAGGTGCAGGTAGGTGAAAAGGATCTGTCCCTTGCGCAGCAGCTCGAACTCCGCCGGGAGCGGCTCCTTCACTTTCACGATCATGTCCGCCTGCTGGAAAAGATCGCGCGCGTTCTCGATGATCTTGGCCCCGGCTTTCGCATAATCGGAATCCGGATAACCGGTCCCGATGCCGGCATTTTTTTCGACGAGGACGGTGTGTCCGCGTTTGGTGAGCTGATACGCCGCCGAGGGCAACAGGCTGACGCGATTTTCCTGCTGCTTAATTTCTTTGGGAATGCCGATGATCATATTCCCGAAGCTTTTCGCACTGAACGGTGCGCGAAGCTAGTTCAAAGAAGGATCATCCGGCGCGGCCGAGAGCATCTTGAACCACGGCCCGAGGTTGCGCATGATCTCGAACCAGAGCCGCGGCAGACGTTCCGGCTTGAGCGCGGCCCGATCCGGTTTTTGCAGGACCCAGGCATTCTGCCGTAGCTCGTTTTCGAGCTGGCCCGCGGTCCAGCCCGCGTAGCCGACAAATGCCCGGATCGCGCTCCGATCCTGTTCCGCGAGCTGAGTGGCCTCGTCGAGCGCGACGTGTTGATTCAGGCTCAGCAAATCGCGTCCCGTCCAGTCGAAGGCGGCAAACATTAGCTGGTTGGTGCCGACCGGGCCGCCCAGGAAAACCGGGACGTCGGCCAGCGCGCCCGGAGCGGGATCGGTCAGCAATTCGGAGACCTGTTTGTCGAGCGGGCGATTGATGATTACCCCCATCGCGCCCTCTTCCGCGTCGTGGGCGGAGATAAAAAGCACGCTCCGCCGAAAATTCGGATCGAGCATGTTGGGATGAGCAACGAGCAGCTGGCCGGTAAAATTCTGCGGCGTGCCCGATTGGTGGCGCATGGGAAAATAAAAGGCCCGCCGGGCCGCTCTGCAAGCTGCAGATGCTTCTTCTGGGCGATGCGAAGCGGCTACAGCTCCAGGAGCGACCCCTCCCAATCGCCCGTCCGCCAGGCGAGCGTGGTCGCGGTCACTAGTTTCTGGGAATCGTTAGGCAAATGCGCCAGCAGCGCGTTGCGCCGGGCCGCGTCCAGCTCGCCGAAGACGTCGTCGATCAGGAGGAGCGGGCCGGCGCCGGCTTCCTCCGCAAAAATGCGCGCCTGGGCGAGCTTGAGGGCGAGCGCGATCGTGCGCTGCTGCCCTTCCGAGGCAAACTGCGCCGCCGCCATGCCCTGCACTCGGAGGCGAAGATCGTCGCGATGCGGCCCGACCGTCGTTAGGCGAAGCCGCTCCTCGTCCTCCCGGATGCGCGCGAGATGAGCGGCGAAGTCTTCCTCGTTGCCCGGCGCATACTCCAGGAGCAGCACCTCCTCCTGCCCGCTGATCGCGCGCTGGCTCGCCGCCGCGTTCGGCGCCAGTTGCCTAACGAGCGCGGCGCGCATCTCGCGCAGGAGTTTCCCCGCCCGCAGCAGCGGCTCGGTGTAGGCCTCCAGTTCGCGCGGCCGCGGCGCGGCGGACTTAAGGAGGGCGTTGCGTGATCGCAGCGCCCGCTCGTAGGCCCGGAGGGCGGGACGGTAGCGCGCGTCCACCTGCAGCCCGATGAAATCCAGGTAGCGCCGCCGCATTTCGGCCGAGCCGCGAACCAGCTCCAGGTCGTGATTGGCAAACGAAACCACCCGGACGAGGCGCAGATATTCCGACGGCTCGCGTTGCTCGACCCCGTCAAAGGCGAGTTTGCGGCGCAGGGCGCTGTAATAGAACTGGAGCAGGTGCCCCTCGGCGTGGCCGGAGAGAACGAACGAGCGCTGCCCGGCGCGCACCGTCGGCGTCAGGTTCGGCGCGCGCTGGGATTGCAGGCGGAGGAGAACGCAGGCCGCTTCCAGGATGGTCGTTTTCCCACAGCCGTTGGGGCCGACGATGAAATTGAAGCCCGGTTCGAACTCGACCGCGCGCGATTCGAAGCAACGGAAGTTGCGCAGTTGCAGATCGCGCAACATCACGAGGCCGTCACAGACTCACGAGCTCCAGCCGACTCGTCATCTGCGGGGTGGTGGACTGGGGCGGATAAAAGCTGCCGTCTATCGGCGTCACGTCGGCCGGGTTGATCCCGACCGCGGCGGTGATGAAATTGTGGTTGGCGAAAACTCCATTGGTCCCGTCCATCCCGAGCCAGCCCGCGCCCGGCAGATAAACCTCGGTCCAGGCGTGGAGTGAGCCTTCCGCGCGCTTGGTTTCCGAGTCCGCTTCGCGCAAATACCCGCTCGTTAGGCGAGCGGCCAGCCCGTGCTGACGGAGGGTGGCGGCGAGGAGGAGGGCGACGTCGCGGCAGGCGCCGCGGCCGCGCCGGAGGGTCTCCTCCGGGGTATGGGCCGGACCCTCTTCCCGCCGCTCGTAGCCGATGCATTCGTGCAGAGCCTCGTTTATTTCCACCAGCACGCTGACGGTCGGGCGGGGCCCGTTCGGCCCGGGAAATTTCCAGCGCGGAATCTCCAGCGCCGGGCCGGTCTCGGTTTGCAGAAAAGGCGCGAGCACCCGCTGCAGATCGGCCGGGTAGGCAAAGGGCATCTGCACGGCGTCATCGCGCAGGAGGAAATCGAACGGGTTCTTTCTATCCAGCGCGAGATCGAGCTCGAGGAGGAATCGCAGTTCGTTAGCCGGCTCCGGAAAGGAGCAGGAAGCGACGCAATTATCGAAGATATCGCGCCCGAAGCGCACGTTCGCGCCGGCGTTGGTTTCGAAACGCAGGCGGTGGACCTGGGTGAAAACGTCGCCCCGCGGAAAGAGCCGGATTTCGTGCTTCGAGAAATGGACCGGCGCCGCATATTGGTAGGCGGTTTCGTAGCGGATGCCGAGTCTCACGGGGAGACGGTAGGTGCGTTCTGAAGTTTTTTTCAACCGGAGGCGAAGAATTTTCTTGCACCCGCAAGTTAGGTCGCTTATTCCCAGCTCAGATTTGAAAGATGTTCTGGGGGGAACAGCCGCCCTTCATACCCTTCGGGTGTGGGGGGCGGTACTTTTTTGGGCTGATGGAGTTTAACCGGAACCTTCCCGCGCCCGAGAAGAAGCCGCGGTCGCTGGGATGCAGCCTCACCGTCATTCTCGTCCTCCTCATTCTCGCGGGTCTCGCCGCTTTTGTTTTTTACCGGCTTGAGACCTGGCCGGGGCGCTCCCTCGACCGCAGCGTGACGAGGCTCGAAGAACTCGGCCGCAAGGCGCGGGATTCGTTTATCGAGCTGGCTCATCTGCAGCCAAAAGTCACGGTGAACAGCCGGGTCTACCTCGAGCAGACCACAACCGTGGCGGAACTGGCAGTCCTGGCGCGGCGGGTCCAGGTCGAGCACGAGATGATGCATACATGGGCCGGGAGCACGAAGCGGATCAAGCTCCACGGCACTTATCTGGTCAAAGCCGGCTTCGATCTGCGCCGGGAATTTACGGTCAATATCCAGCCGAAGGAAATCGTGATCGAGCTTCCGCACGCCCAGATCCTCTCCGTCGAACAGGAGCAGGTCGAAGTGCAGACGCTGGAAAACGGATTGTGGAATCGGGTTTCGCCGGATGACGTGCAGGAGCAGCTGGCGGCCCTGCCGGCCCAGGCGCGGGCCAAAGCCGCCGACCTCCCGGCCGCGGCCGAGCAGGCTTTCACCCGGCAGCTTTTGGAAAAGTTTCGCCCAGAGCAGCCGGTGCGTGCCATCTTTCCGGCGCCCACGCCGCGCGGTTAAATATCGTTAGGCGGGGGACCTGCTCCGATGTCCTTTCGCAAACGTCTCCTCGTTTTCCTGCTCGCCCTCCTTGTCGCCGGGATTCTCGACGCACTTTGCGCGCCTTTTGTCATCGCCCATGGCGTGCGTTGGTGGATCGCCTGGGCCGCCCAGCGCCAGGGCCTGGCGGCGGAGATCGGGCAGGTCGACGCGCCTTTTCTGCGGCCGGTGACGATCCGGAATCTCTCCATCGGCCCGGGCAAAGGAGCGGGCCGGGAAGTTTCCCTGCGCGCGTCCAATGTGGAGGTCGACCTCAATTTGCGCGGCTGGCTTTTCCGGAAGCATGCAAACCTCCTCCGCTCGATCCGGGTCCAACACCTGGCCGGAAACATCCGCATCCCGGTGAAGGCGCAGGCGGTCGCGAAACTGGATTGGCGCCCATGGTCGCGGCTCCTCCCGGATGAATTTCAGCTCCATGAGCTCAACCTCGACGTCGCGACTGCAACCACCTCGGTCAGCTGCCGCGGTGTTTTGGTAACGGCGAGCGCGATCGAATCGGGCCGGTTTTTTGCGCGCGAGATTTCCGTCACCGCCCCGCTTTTGCGCCAGACCTTTCGCAACCTGCGCGGCGCGACCTCCTGGGAAAGTTCGCGCCTGACGATCGCGGGCATCCCGCTTGCCCGCGGTCTCGACCTGGAGGCGCTCACCCTCGACCTCTCGCGCCTGGCGAAGCGGCGGCTCGGGGTCGATCTCCAGCTCGATACCTTCGGCGGGACCTTGCGCGCCAGCTTCCAGGGGCGGGGAGGCGACAAGTTTTCGGCCGATCTCGCGGGCTCAGCCGCCAACGTTTCGCTCGCGCAAATTTCCAGCGCGATGGGATTTCTCGAGCCAGTCACGGGGTCCGTGCGCGCCTCGAAGTTTACCTTTCGGGGAAATCCCGGCGAATTTCTCGATGCCACCGCCTCGATCTGGATGGAAGCGACTGACTTCGCCTGGCGCGCGCGCCGGGCCGAAAGCGTGATGCTCGGCGCGACCTATTACGATCGGCGCCTCGTGGTCGACCAACTCTACGTGCGGCAGCGCGAGAATGAGCTCACCGTCAATGGCGAGTTGCTCTGGCCCGAGCGCTTGCAAAGCTGGGCGCAACTGCCCTTCCGCGGTCAGATCAATGCCGCCATCCCGGACCTGAATGGCTTCGCGCAACTCTTCGGTGCGACGACGGGCGATTTCTCCGGGGCGCTCAGCGCCAAGGGGGAGGTCGACCTGGTCGGCCTGGAAGCGTCGGGCCGGCTCGCCTGGGACGGGCAGGAAGTCACCTTTCGCGGTGTGAACCTGAATTCGTTAGGGGCGGCGATTCAGCTGCATGGCCGGGAGGTCGCCCTGGAAAATCTCGAGGTCCGCCACGGGGAAGATTTTCTTCGCGCGCAGGGCAGCGTCGAGCTCGCCGACGGGCATCGCTTTTCCGGACGCCTGACCGGCGCGATCGGCGATCTCGGGGTCTATGCCCCGCTGCTTCCCGCGGCCTGGCGGTCCGGGAAAATCGGCGGCGGGGCGACCTTCGACTGGCGCGGCGACGGGACCCGGGGCGCGCATTCCGGCACGGTCCAGCTCTTCGCCCATGGCCTGCAGCTGCCGGTGGCTCCGTTTCGGTCGCCGCTCGATCTCACGCTCGAGGGCAGCTATTCGCCGCGGGATATTTTCTTTCGCACCTTCAGTCTGGCGAACGAGCGCTTTTCGTTAGGGGGCTTCCTCATGCTCGGGAGCAATTTCATCGAGCTCCAGGCGTTCGAATTGTCCCTCGAGGGTGCCCGGCGCGGCCGCGGCACGATCTTCCTTCCGCTTAGTTTCGAGCGCTGGCGCACGACCCGGAGCTGGCTCGCGGCTCTGGACGAGGAGCAGAAGTTTGATCTCGATCTCTCGTTCGATCAGCTCGACCTCGCGCAACTCGGCCGCGCGCTCGGCGAAGACTCGTTAGGCAGCGGCGTCCTCGACGGGAAGCTGGCCGCCTTTGGTCTCCTGCGCACGCTCCAGGTGACGACGGACTGGCGCCTGCAAAATGTCGGAACGGAGGCGGCCCCGAACGCAATCGATTTTAGCGGACGTCTCGAGGGCGGCCGGCTCGAGGCCAGCGCGAGCGCGAAATTTGGCGTCTCCGAGCCGGTGAGCGCGCAGGTTTGGCTGCCTTTGCGGCTGGAGAAAAAGCAGCTGGAGGCGGGGAACTGGCTCGATCCGGCCGCGCCCCTCTTCGCCAGCGTCGCGTGCCCGGCGCTTTTCCTGGAAACTTTGCCTAACGAGTGGCAGCCGGGTCACGGGCGCGGGCTGGTCACGGGAAATATTTCCTGGAACGGCAAATATCCCGCCCCCGCGGTCAGCGGGGAAGGGGACATTCTGGATGCGGCATTCCGCCCGCCGCCGCCATGGCCGGAAGTGACGGCACTCCGCGCGCACTTCCAGGTGGCCGAGAACGCGGCGGTGATCGATCCGTTGCAGGGCAACGTCGATTCCATCCCGGTCGATCTGCGCGGCAGGCTTTCGACCAGCCGGGCGGGATTTGGGCTGACCATATTCCCGGGCGGGAGCGAAATTGAGTTACTCAGCCAGCCGCCCGCGGGGGCTGGGTTCTTCGGGGTGCGGGTGCTGGGGGAAGGCCGGCGGGAGGGGCGGCCCCTGCTCCGGGAAGCGCTCGTGCGCGGGACGCTCTGGCCGGCCGCAATCAGCCTAACGATCACGGAACAAGCCGGTCCGGACACTTCGTCCGTCTTGCAAACGACTTACCTTTCCGATGCGGCCGGTCCCGCCGCGGGCTCGTTCCTCCTTCGGGTCGTCCCGCCGGAGAGCGCGGAGGGATTCGGTCTCAGCGACGAGCGCAAAGAAACGCGCTAGTGGAAGACAAACCCAGTCGCAGTCACGACCTGGCCGTCGCGAATCAGCGCGGTGTGTTTTTGCGCGCCGGTCGGGGCGCCGAAAATGTTGCGAGCGTTGACTGTGAAATCGACCAGAAAACCGGACATTTTCTGGCCTTTGCCGACGCCGAGTTCACCTGGTCGCGGCTCGCCCACGAATTTGATATCCGCGCTCCGCGGATCGCCCAGGCTGGCGTTGAGCCAATTGGTGATGATCTCCTTATAGTTCGCCGGATAGACGCCGTAGGCCGCGTTGGCGGGCGGCGGACTCTGCGCCTGAGCAACCGCGGAGAGGAGGGCCAGGAATATCGCGACGAAGAGCCATCTTACTTGCCTTTTCACCCGGCAAAATAACCGGGCGCGACCCGGAAGTCGAGGCCGGGCCGAACGAACTTCTCTTTCCTGTCGCGCTCGGGTATGCGTCGGGGATGAAATTTGTTTCTCTCATCCTGACCGCATGGCTCGTGCTTTCGGCCCCAATCCTTCGGGCTCAACCAGCACCGGCGTCCGCTCCCCTAACGAGTGCGACCCCGGCCGCCGCCGCCACGCTGGACCCAGCGGGGGCGACGCGCGCCTGGCTGGAGACGGTCCCGCCGGAGAAGCGCGCCAAATCGGACGCTTATTTTGAGGGACGTTACTGGCTCAAACTCTGGAACTTTTTGCTCGGCGCCGCGATCGCGATTTTTCTTCTCGCGAGCGGTCTCTCGGCGCGGCTGCGCGATTTCGCCGCGCGCATGACGCGTTCGAAAATTCTCCAACCCGCGCTCTACGCGATTCCCTACGTCGTCCTGGCCTACCTGCTCACTTTTCCGTTGCTGGTTTATTCCGACTTTTTTCGTGAGCACGCTTTCGGTCTGGCCAACCAGAATTTCGGCGCGTGGTTGGGCGAGCAGTCGATCGGCCTCGGCCTGGATGTCCTGGTGAGCGCGCTGGTGATGATGGCGCTCTACGCGGTCTTTCGCCGCGCGCCGCGAACGTGGTGGCTCTGGGGTTCAGCTCTCGGGGTTCTCTTCCTCGCCCTGCAAATGTTGATCGCGCCCGTTTTCATCGCGCCGCTTTTCAACACCTATAAACCGCTCGGCGATCCAAAAATCAGCCAGCCGATCCTGGCGATGGCGAGCGCCAACCAGATTCCGGTGCAGCAGGTCTTTGAAGTCGACGCCTCGCGTCAAAGCAAAAGGGTCAGCGCCAATGTCTCGGGGCTTTTTGGCACCACCCGGATTTCTCTGAACGATAATCTGCTCAAGCAATGCACGCTCGCGGAAGTGCGCGCGGTCATGGCCCACGAAATGGGGCACTACGTGCTCAATCATTCCTTTAAATTGATTCTTTATTTCGGCCTCTTCGTCGCCGGTGCCTTCGCTTTTTCCTATCTCACCTTCGCACGCGCCCTCCGGCGCTGGGGCCCGCGCTGGCGAGTCAGCGGCATCGCGGATCCGGCGGGACTGCCGCTGCTCGTTCTCCTTTTCTCGATCTACTTTTTTCTCCTCACCCCACTGGCCAATACCGCCATTCGCGTTACCGAACGCGAGGCAGACGCCTTCGGCCTCAACACTGCGCGGGAAGCGGACGGCTTCGCGCAGGTGGCGTTAAAGCTCGGGACCTATCGCAAGCTCGATCCCGGTCCGCTTGAGGAGATGCTTTTCTTCGATCACCCCAGCGGTCGCGCCCGGATTCGAATGGCGATGGACTGGAAGGCGGCAAATTTGCCGGCCGGGGATGCCGGCGGGCGTTAGGCAATTGCGCGCGAGACGCCAGCCGTCGGTAGGGCGAGACTCCGTCGAGCCGGGGCCGAGCGGCGCTAGCAAGAGATGGTCTGTTGCGACCCGTTGCCCCCGGCTCGACGGAGTCTCGCCCTACCGGGGCGGCTGAGGCTGGAGAACCTTGTCCAGCAAATCGGCCAGCCGCCAGCCAGCGCGGTGCATCTCCTGCAGGACCATCCGGGCCGACCACTTGCTGTAGGAAAGTCCGTCCTTGGCCGGCTCTTCGACCGCTTCTCCGTCTCCCACCATTTTGTCGCGATCGAGTTTCGGCGTCACGTTCTGGTAGCGCAGTCGCGCATGGGCCTGGCGCGCGAGCGGCATGATTCCGTTCGCCCAGGCCTCCGGATAATCGCGCAGCGCGACTTCGGCGGGGAGCCGCCAGTTTTTCGGTTCTTCTTTCGCGAGGCGCTCGCTTAATTCTTGTTCGGCCGCGTCCATTCTCACCTGCCGTTCCTCTTTCGGCATGGTGTCGGGGAATTGCGGCAGGTTCGCGTAAACGGTGTCGCCGTCCCAGAAACTGTGCAGCTTTTGCTCTTTTTTCCGGGGCACGAAATCGCGTGTCAGCTTCAGCCGGAGTGAATTTCCACCCTCGTCGGGGAAGCTCTCGCCGCCGCGCTCGGGATCGACTGGTTGCCCCTTGGCGTCGAAATATTGCGCGCCGACATGGAGCGGCTGGTGGATGTCGCCGACGAAATGCGCGAGCAGAATGACCGCGATGGGCCGGGTAATTTTGCGCGCGTTCTCCTCCGGTTCCTTGCCCTGCAGGACGGCGATGCAATAGCGCATCGTCTGCACGATGTCCCATTGGCTGCGTCCGATCTTGCCCTCGGCGTATTTGGCCTCCCCGACGAGGGGCACGTCGGTGTAATGGAACCAATGGTGCGAGGGAACGGCGGACTTGGCGTCGGTCGTCGGTGGATTCGCTTTCCAAAAATCACGCAACTGCTGCGCGATCTTCGGGTGCGAAGAAAAATATCTCAGCACTTTGGGATCGTCGATCCCGGGCTTGTCCCATTGCCTGACCGTGTCCGCCATGATCGACGCCTCTTTCAGCGTGTAACCGTCGAGCAATTCGGTGACGCGCGCGCCCGCCGGGGTGCCGGCCAGTTTCTGGTCGGCGATCGCTCCGATGATTTTATGGCCACCTGGGCCGTAGGCCAGGGCCAGGCTGGGCAGAGTGAGCGCGAGGAGGAGCGAGCAAAGGAAGATTTTTTTCATGAAGCCGGCCTCTCGATAATCGGGAAGCGCTGGACTGTATCTCGGATTTGGCGGAACCGCGGTCATAAACCGCCGCTACGCTGGCCTAACGAGTCGCGGCGACGTTTTCCGTGGCGGCGTCGTCCAGCTCGAGCGGCTTCTGCTGGGGCGGCGCCTGTTCTCGCGCGGGCAGGGCTTCGCCCTCCGGCTTGGCCGCGGTCAGGCGCATCCCGACGAGACGGCTGACGCCGCGCTCTTCCATCGTGACGCCGTAGAGGATATCGGCTTTCGCGATCGTCCGCTTGTTGTGCGTGATGATGATGAACTGGCTCTGCGCGATGAAACGATCGAGCATCTTGATGAAGCGATTGATGTTCGATTCGTCGAGCGGCGCATCCATTTCGTCGAGGATGCAGAACGGGCTCGGCCGCACCATGTAGATGGCGAAGAGGAGCGCCACCGCGGTCATCGTGCGCTCGCCACCGGAGAGGAGCGAGACGCTTTGCAGTTGTTTGCCCGGCGGCTTGGCGATGATGTCGATGCCGCAATTGAGGGCGTCGTTCTCGTCGAGGAGCGCGAGATCGGCGCGGCCGCCACCGAAGAGCTCGGCAAACATTTCGCGGAAGTTGATCCGGACCTGGGCAAAAGTTTCGGCGAAAAGTTTTTCCGTCGTTTGGTTGATCCGGGCGATGACATCGAGCAGCTCGCGGCGCGAGTTCGTCAGGTCGGTGTTTTGAGTTTCGAGGAAGGTGTGGCGTTCCTCCAGCTCGTCGTACTCGTGCACGGCATCGAGGTTAACCGGGCCCATCGCGTCGAGCTGGCGGGTAAGTTGGTCGATCATCTCGCGGAGCTGCGCTTCGTCGAATTCCGCCGCCTCTTCGCTCGCCGGTTCCGCTTCCGATTTTCCGCGTGCCTTGAGCTGGGCGCGATAGGTCTTGGTGAAGGCGTAGCGGTCGGGCGAAAACTCGCGCAACTCGACCTGATAGCGCCGCATGACATGCTCGGCCAGGCTCTCGACCTTTAACTGCATCTGGGTTTGGCGGACTTCTTCCTTGCCGCGCGCGTCGTGCAGGTCGCTCAGGGCCTTGCGGCGATTGCGCAGGTCGGATTCCAAATCGTTGACTTCCGCCAGCCGCTCCGCGCGGCGGGCCGCGATTTCGGTGACGGCGGATTCAGCCGTGGTGAGCTCGGCGCTCTTTTCCTCGATTGAACGCTCCGCCGCCGTTGTCTCGGCGGTCTGCTGCTCGCGGCGGCTTTTGTAGCTGGCAATGTCCGACCTGCGCGAAGCGATGAGCTCGGCCAGTTCCGATTTGCGGGCGGTCATCGGCTGGCGCTGGGTGCGCAGGCCTTCGTGGCGCTGGCGCTCGGTCGCGACGGCGAGGCGAAGCTCGTTTAATTGCTCCGCCAGTTCGTCGTCGCGCAGACGCGCGGTCTCGGTCGCCGATTGCAAAGCCGTCTGGCGCTGGCGCGCTTCCTCGAGGAAGGAACGTTGCGTGCCCGCTTCGTCTTCCAGTTGCTTCACGCGCTCGGCGGAGCTGGTGAGCTGCTGGTCAAGCGTGGTGCGCTCCCATTCGAGCGCGTCCACTTTGCGCGCGGCTTCGTGCAGCTCGCGCTCGACCGTCGTGTTCAACAAGGCTGCTGCCGAATGACCGCCGCGTGCCGCCTGATGCTGCTCGCGGAGCTGTTCGAGACGGTCGGCTTTCTCCGCGAGGCGGGATTCAATTCCTTCCCGGCGCGTTTGCAGGATCTGCCGGTCGGCGAGCAGCGCGCGATGTTCGGCGGCGAGTGCGGCGATCTGCACTTTGCGCGCGAAAAGAGAGCTGTTCTCCTCGTTCACCCGGCCGCCGTAGATCACGCCCTTGGCGGAAACGAGATCGCCCGCGAGGGTGGCGAAAGCGAGAGCGGAGAATTCGCGTTTCAATCGCTGTGCCTGGTCGAGATCGTTCACGAGCACGACTTCGCCTAACAAGTGCCTGACGATTACCTGAAGCGCTTCGGGTGCACGAACTTTCTCAGTCGCCCAGGCGATGGCGCCCGGGGGCAGGTCGCCCGGGGCGGACGAAACACCGGCGCTCAGCTCGGGGACGATGAGCGCGGTTTGTCCGAGTTTGCGGGCCGAGACGGTGGCGATGATCTCGCTCGCCAGCTCGGAATTCTGCAGCACGATGGCGTGCAGGTTTCGTCCGAGAGCCGCCTCGACCGCGGGGATGAATTGCTCCTCCACCTCGATGAGCGAGGCGAGCGCGCCGGTCAAGGCGGGCAGGATTCGAGACGGATCGTCGAGCCCGCGCAGGATGGCCTGCGAGCCTTCGATCAGGCCTTCGCCCTCGGCGTTAAGTTGCTGCAAAATCTCGAGACGCGAATGCCGCTCGGCAATCGCGCGATCGCTCGTCATGAGCGCGGTTTCGGCTTCGCGCAGTTGTTGTTGCTGGCGGTTGAGCTCTTCTTCCGCCGCCGGAATTTGCGCGGCGAGGTCCTGCAAGGCTTCGTGTTGCTCATCTGCGCTCGCCTTGTTCGCGGCGAGCTGGGCCGCGATGCGGTCGCGTCCACCGGTGGCGTCGCCTAACGACAGCGCCAGCTCCGAGAGCCGCGGCTCGGTCGCAGAACGGCGCGAGACTGTGCCGGCGATTTCCGATTCTAAATCCGCCAGCCGGTTTTCCGCTTTAGAGATGGCGAGCTCGATCGCCTGCAACTCGCGTTCGCTTTCCTCGCGTTCGCGGCGCACTTCGGCGGCGCGGGCGTTGAGCTCGGTCAGCTCCGTCTGTTTCGCGGCGAGGAGCCGCTCGGTCTCAGAAAGGAGCAGGTCGGTGTCGTGAATTTCCGTCTCCTGCTGCGTGAGTTTGCTTTCGGCTGTCGTGATGTCGCCTTCGTAGCGCTCGATCAGCGTGCTCAGTTCCTGTGCCCGTTCCCGATTGAACTCGATCCGGTTCCGGTGCGAGGCGATTTCGTTCTGCAGACGCTGCACTTCGGTCCGCGCGGTATTGATCTGCGCGTCGACTTCCTCCAGCCGTCCGCGATGGGCTGCGACTTCGTTTTCCTGCTCCTCGATCGCGCTCTCGGTTTTGCGTTGATCTTCATCGAAGCGCGCGGTGGCGGTGCGCGAACGCTCCATTTCCGCCTCGAGCAGATCGAGCTGGGCGCGGGAATGATGCGTGTCGAGCACGTGCAGGTCGGCCATCAATGTCTGGTAGCGGCGCGCTTTCCCCGCCTGGCGCTGGAGCGAGCCGATCTGGCGTTTCACTTCCTTGATGATGTCGCCCAGCCGCAAAAGATTGGCCTCGGTCGCCTCGAGTTTGCGCAGCGCTTCCTTCTTTTGGCCTTTGTATTTCGTGATCCCGGCAGCTTCTTCGAACACCGCGCGCCGATCCTCCGGGCGCGAGCTGAGGATCTGGTCGATCCGGCCCTGCTCCATCATGGAATAGGCGCTGCGCCCGATGCCGGTGTCGGCGAAGAGCGCCTGGATGTCTTTCAGCCGGCAGACATTCTTGTTGAGCAAATACTCGGAACTCCCATCGCGATAGACGCGCCGGGTGACGCGCACGTCGTGCCAGTCGACCCCGAGCTCCTGAGCGCAATCGCTGAACGTTAGGGAGACTTCCGCGTAGCCGACCGGCTTGCGCGAATCGGTGCCGTTGAAAATGACGTCGGCCATTTCGCCCCCGCGCAGGGCCTTGGCCGATTGCTCGCCGAGGACCCAGCGAACGGCGTCGAGGACGTTGGATTTTCCGCAGCCGTTAGGCCCGACGACGGCGGTGACGCCTTCGTGGAAATTGAAGGTGGTTTTGTCGGCGAAAGACTTGAAGCCAAAGAGCTCGAGCGATTGGAGATGCATGCGGTGTGGAAACTAGGAGGTGCATACTCCCCGGCTTCCGCGCTGACAAGCAAAATAAACGCTATTTGCAGGGGCCGGGGGAGAGCGCCGCCACAAGATATGGTAGGGGCGTTCAGGCCCGGGCGCCCTTGATTGCTCGTTGCACGACAAAGAGGACGGTGGCCGCCACCACGACGATCCCGGTTATAGTGAGCTCCTGCCGAGTCGCCTGCGCCAAAATCAGGAGGCTGATCGCAATCCCCGCGACCGGGAAAATCCAGGAGCCGGCGAAATCAAACGGCCGCTCACCCGCGGCCGCGTCTCCTTTCATCAGCCGAAGCGCCGCGCCGCAGGAAAGAAAGTAAAGCACGAGCACCGCCACATTCGAAAGGATGGCCAGTTGTTGAAAAGTGGAGCTGAGCGAAAGGACCGCGGCAATCGCGCAATAGACCAGGATCGCGATATCCGGGGTGCGGAAACGCGGATGCACATGCGCGAAAGCTTTGGGCAAAAAACGATCACGCCCGAAGGCAAAGAGAACTCGCGGCGAACTCAGGATGTCGCTGGCGAGAAAACCAAACGCGGAAATGCTCGCGCCGATCAGCATCAGGTTGCGGCCGGGTTCGCCGAGAAAACGGGAGGCGGCCTGGGCGAGAGGGGCGGTGGAATATTTCCCAAGACTGTCGCCGAGAAGTCCCTGCGCGACGAGCTGGATAAGCAGATAGAGAACGGTCGTGACCCCGAGCGCGAGATAAATCGCGCGCGGGACGGTGCGGGAGGAATCCTTCACCTCGCCGCTCGGCATGAGCGCGACCTCGATCCCGACGAAGGCAAAGAGGAGCAGAAGCACGCCGCGGCCGAGGGGCTGGGCGCCGGGCCAGGTGATCGTTAGGGCGTCGTCCCGGTTCATGAAGAAGATTCCGGCCACGACGAAGATGAGGAGCGGCACGAGCTTGGCGATGGTCACGACCCAGACCGCGCGGGCCCCGGATTGCACGCCCCGGATATTGATCCAGGCGAGCGTGCCAAAAACGAGGAGGACGACGAGGAAGTGCATCGCGCCGTGGGCGAAAATCGGCGCCATCGCTCCGATGGTGTCGGCGAACAGGGCGACGATTCCGGAGGAGGCGAGAATCGCGGTCAGAAAATAAAGCACGCCGGCGATGAACCCCACGTAACGCCCGAAGGCGCTTTCGACATAGGCATATAGTCCGCCGGTTAACGAAACCCGGCTGCCGGCAAGCGCGAAGGAAGTGACGAAAATCACCATGGCCGCCGCGCAGAGCAGGAACGCCAGCGGCGCGCCGGACCCGAGCTGCGCGGCGACGAGGGCAGGGAGCGCGAAAATGCCCGCGCCCACGGTCGAGTTGACGATGTTCGCCGCCAGACTCGGGACGCCAAGCGCGCGGACAAGTTGAGCTTCGGCAGCGGGCTCGGCGGGTATTTTCATCCGCCGCAAGGCTGCGCAAAGCGCTTTCGTCCGGCAAGTCCGAAGAACTCTACGCCGTAACGATGCCGTTGACCGGGGGGTCGACGCGTCTGTGGTGGGGGGGGGGG
>JALYQE010000262.1 GCA_030855965.1 Verrucomicrobiota bacterium
ATGTCTCATTTTTGGGCCACGCTTTTGAGATGTCGGACCAGGGTCGCCCGCGAGATGCCCAGCATGCGCGCGGTGCGCCGCTGGTTTCGTCCGGCCTGGTCGTAGACCAACTGGACATGCCGGGAGACGGCGCCGGCGAGGGTGAGGTCGCGCACCCCGTCCAGCTTTCCGTTAGGCAAAGCCGCCGCCGCCGGTTCCTCCGCCGGGGCGCTAGCATGCGATTTCAAATCCGGCGGGAAAACCACGTGCTCGGGCAGGATGACGCGCCCTTCGCAAAAGAGGGTCATGGTGCGGACGGTGTGGCTCAGTTCGCGCAGGTTGCCCGGCCAGGGGTAGGCGAGCAACTTATCCATCGCCTCGGGATGAATGGCGTTGATGGTTTTGCCTTCATTCGCGGCGGAAGCCTTGAGCTCGGCGGCGATGAGGGCCGGGAGTTCCTCCATCCGCTCGCGCAACGGCGGAATCAGAAGGGTCAGCCCATTGAGGCGATGATAGAGATCCTCGCGGAATTTTCCCTGGCGCACCCGCTCGAGGAGCGAGCAGTTGGTGGCGCAAATGATGCGCGCGTCGGCGTGCAGCATTTGTTCGGAGCCGAGCCGCTCAAATTCGCCGTACTCGAGCACGCGCAGGATTTTCACCTGCGCCAGCGGGCTCATGTCGGCGATCTCGTCGAGGAAAAGAGTGCCTTGATTCGCGAGCTCGAACTTTCCCTTCACCGTTTGCTGCGCGCCGGTAAAGGCGCCGCGCTCGTGTCCGAAGAGCTGGCTCTCGATCAAGGTGTCGCTCATGGCGGAGGCGTTGAAGGCGACGAAGGCGCGCTGTGAGCGCTCGGAGGAGTTGTGAATGGCGTGGGCGAGGAGGGTTTTGCCGGTGCCGGTTTCGCCGAGCAAAACCACCGGCACATCGGTCGTGGCGGCGAGGGCGGCGAGGCGCAGACAACGCTTCATCGCGTCGTTCGCAGTCGTCAGGTCTTCAACTTTGAGGCGGGAGAGGGCGCGGTGCATAACGAACTATTCGCGCATGTTTTCGCGCAGTTGCCGGATCGGTTCGAAGGCGTATTCGATCATGGTGCGGCGGCCGACGACGATCCGCGCATCGCCGCCCATCCCGACCCGGAGGACGAGGCGTTTTTTTTTCGTCAGCTCCGTTTCATCGACCGACGCCAGCCCGACGAAATGCTGTCCCTGCGCGGTGGAGACGGCGGAAGGGCTGACCCAATCCAGCTTGGCATCCACCGTGCCATAGCGCTGATAAGGAAAGGCCTCAAAGAAAAGGCGGACACGTTGTCCGTTGGCCAGTTTCGGGACGCTGGCTTCGCCGAAGGTGAGGCGGGCGCGCGGTTTCGCATCGGTCCGCGCGAGCTGGCAGAGTTCCTGGCCGTTCTGCACCACGCTGCCGGCGTTTTGTTGCGCCTGCGAGATGACCACGCCCGCGTAGGGCGCGCGGATGACGAGAAGATTCTGTTTTGAACCCTCGAGATCACCATCGAGCGCGGCCAGGCGCACTTTGAGTTTCTCGATCTCCGCGACGTTCTCCGCCCGGGTGCGCGCGTACTCCGCTTCCATTTGCTGACGCTCGAGTTTCACTTGTTCGAGCGTGCGCTGCGCCACGCTGAAATCCTTTTCCGATTCCGCGGCGTCGAGGCGATGTTGCAGGACCTCGACAGTCGAGATGCCGCCGCTCTTGGTCAGTTTCTCAAGGCGGGTGAGCAGCTCGCGGCTGCTGGCGGCGTGCTTTTCGCGGAAGGTCACTTCGCTTTCCGCCTGCGCGATCTCCGCGGTTTTGATCTCGAGCGCCGACTTGTAGGAAGTGTCTGCTTTGGCCAACCCCTGCTCATGCGTCTGCAGGTCCTGGCCTAACGTCTGTTGCTCCGTGCCCCAGCCGCGGATTTCGTCGGAACGTAAGACATAGAGCGTTTCGCCCGCCTCCACGCTTTGCCCCACGCTAACGCTGACCTGGCTCAAGACCGCGAGGCGCGGCGATTGTATCGGGTCCGCCCCGCCGGCCGGCACGAGAATAAAGGGAGAGGTGACCGTCTCCGGCAGCTTGATCATGATCGCGGCGAGCAGGGCCGCGGCAAAGATCGCGATCAGGAGCCAGGCCGTCGTGCGGATGAACCACGGCGGCGGATCCTGCGGCAACATCTCCGACTCGCCGTCGGCTTTGCCACGCTGCATGAGTTCGGTAGGCATTGTTAGGGCAAAATCAGATTCCGAGCTGCTGGCTCGAGAGGTAGAAATAAAGACCACGCTGCGCCATGAGTTGATCGTGGTTCCCGACCTCGGCGACCATGCCGCGCTCGAGCACGACGATGGAGTCCGCCTCGCGGATCGTGCTCAGGCGATGCGCGATCACGATCGTCGTCCGGCCCGCGGTCAGGCGGCCGAGGTTGTCCTGGATGGCGCGCTCCGATTCCGTGTCGAGCGCGCTGGTGGCTTCGTCGAAAATGAGGACGGGCGGGTTGTTGTAGATGGCGCGGGCGATCGCGATCCGCTGTTTTTGGCCGCCGGAAAGCGAAAGGCCGGATTCGCCGATCTTGGTCTCGTAGCCTAACGGGAGCCGCATGATGAAGTCGTGCGCGGCCGCGGTCTGGGCGGCGGCGAGAACGCGATCGAGGTCGGGCTCGGCGTCGCCGAAAGCGATGTTGCGCGCGATCGATTCGTTAAAGATGTGGTTCTCCTGCAGAACCATCCCGATGTGCCGCCGGACGTCGCGATAGTTGAGGGTTTTCAGGTCGGTGTTGTCGAAGAAGATCGTGCCTTCGGTCGGTTCGAGCAGTCCGGCGATGAGCTTGATCAGGGTCGTTTTCCCGCAACCGCTCCGGCCGACGAAGGCCACCATCCGCCCGGGTGCGATATCGAGGCTAATGTCCTGCAGAATGTTCGGCGCTTCCGGTCCGCCATATTTGAAACTGACGCCCTTGAGTTCGATCCGGCCTTCCAGGCTGTGGACCGGCGCGAGCCGGCTGCGGTCGCGGCCCTGTTCCGGTTCGTGTTCGAAAATATCGTTCAGGCGATTGAGCAGGACGGTGGCGAACTGCATGTTGTCCCACACGCCTAACGTTCGCAAAATCCCGCCGTAGGCCATGGCCGTGAGCGAGCTGAAAGCAACGAAGCCGCCGATGCTCAGGTTCCCCGCCATCACCTGGTTGGCGCCGACCCAGAGGAAGATCGCGGTCGAGAGCATGCCGATGGTTTGCAGCACGCTGTCGTAGGTCATGACGATGAAACTGCTCCGGAAAATCTTGCGCGAGACGGAGAGGAATTCGTTCAGCATCATGTCGCGAAACACGTTCTCCGCGGAGGCGGCCTTGACCGCCTCGATCCCCTTGATCGCGTCGATCTGGTGCGAGCTGTATTTCCCCTGGCTCTCCTCCACGTCGGCGAAGAGCGGGCGCAGCACTTTCCGCGAGAAATACATCAGCCCGCCATAGAGCGGAGTGGTGGCGAGGAAGGCGAGGGTGAGCGTCGGGCTGTAGAGCGTCATCAACGCCAGCGCGCCCATCAGTTGCACGAGCGCGAGGAGCGCGCCGATGCCGTGTTGCACGGCAAATTCCCGCACCTGCCGCGCGCCATCGAGCCGGCGCTGGATGTCGCCCGTGCGCCGGCTGGTGAAATAACTCATCGGGAGCGAGAGCATCTGCCGGCTGAGGAAATCGAGAATCGCCGTGTCCAGCCGGACGGCGGCAAAGGAAAGGAGATATTCCTGCGCGAGCGAGGAGGCCTGGATGAAAAACAGGACCACGCCCATGCCGATGAGGATGGTCCCGAGCAGGCCGACGTCCTTTTCGACGATCACCTTATCGACCACCATCTCGGTGAAGATCGGGAAGAGCAGCTCGAGGCAAGTGATCGCGACCGCGAGCAGCATGACTTGGAGGAAAATGGTGCGGAACTTGAGCAGGAACGGCAGAATCCAGGCCAGCCCGGGCTTGCTTTCCGGGGCGTTCGCGAAGGCGGTCGTGTAATCGAAGAGCGCGGCGTAGCCGGACCAGTTTTGCTCGAATTCCTTGCGCGGAATCTTGCGCAAACCGCGCGCGGGATCGGCCACCTTTACGTAAGTCTCGGCGACGTCGTAAAGCACCATCCAGTGGTTGCCTTCCCAATGCACGATCGCCGGCAGCGGCATCAACGGCAGGTTGCGGAGAGAAACCTTGATCGCGCGCGCCGCCAGCCCCAGCTCGGTCGCCGCGCGGCAGATTGCCTTTAAGCTCGTGCCGTCGGTCGAGGTGTGGCAGAGCTGGCGGATCCGGGCCAGGCTCACCTTCCGCCCGAAGTGCCGGCAGATCATGCCGAGGCTGGCCGCGCCGCAATCCATCTCGTCGATCTGCTCGATCGCTTCGATCTTGCGGATGCGCTTTTTGCCTTTGCGAAACAGGCCGCTCTCATCCGCGAACGGATCGTCCGTGTCCTCCTTTGCGGGCGCGGCTTTTTTGTCGACCCCGATCTTGTCGTGCGCGGCCACTTCCGCCGGCAGCATCTCGGTCGTGAAATCGAGCGGGACGCGCGCTTCCGTTTTCGCCTCGTATTGCGCCAGCCGCTCTTCCATCAAATTCCCGAATGCCGGGTAGCGGCGCTTTAATTCGCGGACCGCTTCGGGCTCGAGCGCGAGGAGGCGGCAATCGCTGTAGGCCTCGACCGAAGCGGCGCGGGGCGAGCCGTTCAGAATCGAGAGTTCGCCGAAAAAATCGCCGTCGCGATAGAAGGCGAGATTGTGCTGCGTGCCGTTGTCGGAATTGAAAGCGCGGGCGCGGCCTTTCTCGAGAATGAACATGGCGCCGGGCGGATCGCCCTGCCGGATGATCGACTCGCCCTTCGGCACTTCGACCGGAGTTAATTTCTCCACCAGAGTCCGGAGCGCGGGCACGGGCAGCCGCCCGAAGTTACTGAACTCGTAAAGGAAACCGTGGAGCGAGCGGTGCCGCCCGGTCATCTCGACGTAATGCTTCAGGTCCGGCGTTTCCTCGGCCAGTTGCAGGAAGTCCGCGCGATCCAGGCGCAATGCCTCCACCGCCGTACTGCAGCGCACGGTCGCGCTCCGGGTGCCGCCTTCGGCCAGAGCGGCTTCGCCAAAACTGTCGCCGGGCTTCAGGGTCGCGAGCACGATTTCGTTCCCGTTCTGGTCCGATTTCACGACCCGGGCCCGGCCCGAGAGCAGGACGTAAAAGGCGTCCGCCGGCTCGCCTTGCCTAACGAGGAGATCGCCGAACTCGTAGTTCTCCTCCTGCAGGATCGGGCGGAGCTGCTCGAAATGCTCGTCGGGCAGAAATTGAAACAATGACGAACGGCGGAGGAGATTTTCGTCGGTCGCCTTCATATCGTCAGGCCAGGAGGAGCCGCCATTGGATGAAGCGGGTCGTCAGGTCGGAGAAATGCCGGTCGAGAATGCATTGGTCGGCCCGTTCCTGGACCACTGGGTCGTTCAGGTCGGGTTCCTCCTTGCCGATGATCCGGCAAAGATGGAAACCGTCGCCGCGCGCGATCGGCTCGAGGATATCGCCCGGGTGCACGCTGAGGAATTTCTGCTGCAAATCCTCCGGCACCTGCTCGAGCAGGACTTCCGGACGGCGGTACGGATAGCGGCCTTCCGCCGCCACTTCCTCCATCGACATGCCGTCTTCGCGGGCGCAGAGGAGCGCTTCGCGGGCGGCGTCGAGCGAGTCGAGCTCGATCGTCTCGACGTCAAAACGGGTCAGCGGCAAACGGAGCGCGGCGAGCTGGCGTTCGCGCGCCTGCCGGGAAAGGAGCCCGCTCATGCTCTGGCGATAAATCGCTTCCATCGTCAGCGCGTCGTCGAACCATTCCTGGTCGCGGCCCAGTTTCTCCAGCCAGGCCGGCAATTCCTCCGCGCTCGTCCCGCTCCGCTCGAAGAACGCAGCCCGTTCCTTTTCGATCGCCTCTGCGTCCGGTTTTGCTTCACCCGCGGCGCAGGTCGAGGAAATCCGCCGGCTGAAGCGCTCCGCCATCCGGTCGAGCTCGCCGCAGAGAATGAGCTCGTCGAGCAGCAACCTGCGGGTGTCGTTAGGCGCGCTGAAATAGTCGAGCTCTTCCGCTTCGACATCGTCCCATTTGCCGCCCCAGTAATTGCGCACAAAATAGGCGCTGAAATCGCCCAGGGTGATCCCGCGCTGGGCCAGCCACTGCTCCGTTTCCTCCGCCGTGATCAGGTCGTGCTGGTACCGAAATTGTTCCGCCGCGGTATCGATCGCGTCGTCATCGAACTCCAGATTCTGCTCATCGGCCCGGTGCTCCGCCGCCAACAGCCGGAGCACATGTTTCCATTCCGGCTCCAGTTCGCCGCGGAAAATGGCGGCATCGACGATGTCGCGCCCGGTAAAAGAACGATCTTCGCAGACAAAAATGACTTTGCCGTCAATCAGGACGGGCTCGGTGTCGGTATCAGGCATCGCGACTTGTTCTGGCGATTACCTAACAATTTCCCGGGCGTGTCGAGCGAAACCAGCACGCGGAGAGTTTGGGCCCATACCAGTCTAAGGCGCGAATCGCGCCAAAATGAGGCCAAAACGTTTCAAAAAAGCGCAGACGCGCCGTGCTAGGCCGCCGGCCAGTCGAGCACGATCTTGCCCGAGTTGCCGGATTTCATCAGCTCGATCGCTTCCTGGAACGAGGTGTAGGGGAAGCGATGGGTGATGACCGGCGAAATATCGAGCCCGCTTTGGATCATCGCCGTCATCTTGTACCAGGTCTCGTACATCTCCCGGCCGTAGATTCCCTTGATCGTCAGGCCGTTGAAGACCACGACGTTCCAATCGATCGCGGCCGAGTCGGGCATGATGCCTAACAATGCGATCTTGCCCCCGTGAAACATCGCCGGGAGCAGGTCGACCATCGCCTTCGGGCTGCCCGACATCTCCAGCGCGACATCGAAGCCTTCCTTCATCCCGAGCTCTTTCATCGCGTCGGCCAGAGTGGCGTCGCGCACGTTCAGCGCGAAAACATTCGGCGCCATTTTTTTCGCGAGCTCGAGCCGGAAAGGGTTGATGTCAGTGATGACGATATTGCGCGCCCCGGCGTGCCGGGCGATCGCCACCGCCATGCAGCCGATCGGGCCCGCGCCGGTGATGAGCACGTCCTCGCCGATGAGGTCGAAGGAAAGTGCGGTGTGAGTGGCGTTGCCTAGCGGATCGAAACAGGAAAGAACATCGAGCGGGATGTTCGGGTCGGCGTGCCAG
>JALYQE010000281.1 GCA_030855965.1 Verrucomicrobiota bacterium
TGAGCGGACGATGATTTCGGGCGAGAGATTCATCTCTCGCAGCATCGCGGCTTCGCTTTCGAGGGCCTGCCGCAGCGGTCCTTCTTCGCTCTCATTCTCCGCGATGCCGAGCAAGGTGGTCTGCGAATGACAGGGCCCGCCGATCAGGCCGCCGAGCCGGGTCGGGTTATCCGCCGGGTCCGTGCCATCGCTGCAAATGAGGAGGCGCATGGGGCGACTATAATTTCTCCCCGGTAATCAAGGTGTAAACCACGATGGCTACGCCGATGAGCGGCAGCGGCACGAACAGGAGCCGGATCTTCGGGCCGGCGAAATATTGCGTGAGGATGGCGCCGATCTGGGCCCCGATGGCTGCGCCGGTGTTCATCACGAGGGCGACCATAATGTCGACATTGCCTTTGATGGCATGGCTGAAAGTTCCGTAACTCGCCGAGATGATAATTTCAAACAGATCCGTCCCGACCGCGAGATGGGTTGGAACGCCGAGCAGGTAAACCATCATCGGCATCCGGATGTAGCCCGCGCCCCCGCCGAGGAATCCGCTGAATATACCGCCGATGAAGGAAACAACGATGATGACCCAGAGCGAGATCGACTTTACCCCGGAGGTGGGGAGCGAGATCATCGGCCAGAGCGGAATGGCCTGCACCGCCCGGGTCACTCCTTCGAAGGAGGTTTCATCCTTCGCCGCCCGCCCTTTCGGGATATTGGGCGCGCCCCTGGCTTTCTGCTGCCGGAAGGTCTTCCAGCTCTCCCAGATCATGAAGGCGGAAATGCTGAAATAGATGCAGATCGAAACAATGCTGACGACGAGGTCGACGTTGCCGCGGCGTTTCAGGAGCTCGATCAACTGCGCGCCGCATTCCGCTCCACCGACGGTGCCGAGAGCCATGATCAGGCCGAGGCGCAGATCGACATTGCCCAGGGCGCGGTGGCGTTTGGCCGCCACGACCGATTTGCCGACGATGTGGGCGAGGTCGGTGCCGACGGCGAAATTCCAGTGCATCCCGATCGCGCGCAGCGCCGGGCCGGCGATGAAGCTGCCGCCCACCCCGAAGAAGCCGCCCATGATCCCGATCAGGAAACCGATCACGACCAGGTAAATCGGGCTGATATCCGTCCCCGAGATGGGGAAATGCATCGCGAGAAAGATCATTCGCTGCGCCCGCGCATGAGCCGGAAAATGAGGGTGGTGACCGCCTCCAGGACAACGGCCTGGCCGATGATTAACCCGATCGCGACAAAGGCATAAAGTTTGACGTTTTCCCTATTCAGGTTCGCCAGCCAGTCGCCGAGGAAATGCAGGACGAGGAAAAAATAAGCGACGACGAGAATGCCGTAGACGACGAGCTCGCCGGCAAAGGAATAGAGCGTCTTGCGCGTTTCGGATTTCATAAGAAGTCAGGACGCTGCGAGAAAGAGTTCGAGCACCCCTGATTTGGCGGCTGGGTGGCGTTCCGTCAAACAGGAAAATGATTGCGTCAGCAGTGAATCTTCCTACGTTTCGAGCCCGAACCCGCCCCGGAGTGTTTTTATGGCTGATGTCGCAAACAAATATAGCGAAAACGTAGAGGGCAAGTTCTACGTCGATGACCAGTGCATCGACTGCGATCTCTGCCGCGAGACCGCGCCGGCCAATTTCAAACGGAACGACGACGGCGGCCATTCCTTCGTCTACAAGCAGTCGGAATCGGCCGAGGAAGAAGCCCTCTGTAAAGAGGCGATGGAAGGTTGCCCGGTCGAGGCCATTGGCAGCGACGGCGGCTAACCGTTTCGGTTCGAGCGGCGGTCCATCAACGCCAAAATCCCCATGGCGCAGCAGGCAGATCGACCCTCGCAGGCCGTCGCCCTAACTATCGCCGGCTCCGATTGCAGCGCTGGCGCCGGCCTCCAAGCCGACCTCAAAACCTTCGGCGCACTCGGCGTTTTCGGTCTTACGGCCGTCACCTGCGTGGTCGCGGAAGTGCCCGGCAAAGTCTCGCGGATCGATGGCGTCGACCCGCAAAACGTGCGCCAACAGATCGAGCTTTGCCTCACCCATTTTCCCGTCGCCGCGATCAAGACCGGCCTGCTCTACTCGCCCGAGGTGGTCGAAGTTGTCGCTGATGCGCTCGAGAAATTTCCGCGCCTCCCGCTCGTGGTCGATCCCGTCATGATCGCAACTGGCGGCGACGCCCTCCTCCAACCGGCGGCGGTGGAGACCTATCGTGCCCGCCTTTTCCCGCGCGCCACGCTGGTCACGCCCAACATGGCCGAGGCCGCCGCCCTGACCGGGCGGCCGGTGAGCAACCTCGAAGAGATGCGGGTGGCGGGCGAACGATTGGCGCGAGAATTTGGGACGCGGTTTCTGGTCAAAGGCGGCCATCTCCGCGCCGGGGAAGCGACCGATCTGCTCTTTGGCGGGACGGCGGTAGCCGAATTTTCCGCGCCGTTTGTGGAGGGCGTTTCCACGCATGGCACCGGCTGCACTTATTCTGCGGCGATCGCCGCCCGGCTCGCGTTGGGCGACGAGTTGGAGGAAGCGATCGCGCGCGCGAAGGAATTCGTCAGTCGCGCGATCGGCCGACATTTTGCCTGGCCGGGTTCGTTAGGCGAAATCCACGCCTTGAATCATCTTTTGTAGGGCGGGCGCATCGCCTGCCCGAGGGCTTTCTCAGGGCACGGTGCTGTCGATATTTTTCACCCAGAGCTGGCCTTTCAGGGCGGCCAGGGCGGCGGCGGTCTCGGCCTGTTTTTTACTGCGGCCGCTGCCTTCCCCGAGGACCTGGCCTTCCCAGATGACCCGCACATGGAAGACGCGTTCATGCTCGCGCCCCTGCTGCGAGAAAAGTTCATAGGAAGGGCTGCGGGGCGAGATCGCCTGGAGCAATTCCTGCAGCTGCCCCTTGGGATTGACCTCGAGCGGTTCTTCTTCCAGCCGGTCGAGGTCGGCCTTCATCTCCTCGAGGATAAAACGGCGGACGGTCTCGAGATCGCTGTCGAGATAGATCGCGCCGAGCAGCGCCTCAAAGGCGTCGCCGAGGTTGGAATCCCGCTGCCGTCCCCCGCTCGCTTCCTCGCCCCGGCCCATCAGGAGGTGCCGCCCGAGATCGAGCCCGGCCGCCCGCACCTTGAGCGATTCGCGTGAGACCAGGCGCGAACGCCGGGTCGTGAGGCGGCCTTCCCCGGCCTCGCCATAGCGGGCAAACAAATGCTCCGTAATCACGAGCTGGAGGACGGCGTCGCCGAGGAACTCGAGCCGCTGGTTGTCGAACTGTTTTCTTTTTTTTTCATGCACCACGCTCGGATGGGTGAGGGCCTCGAGCAGGAGCTGCGGATTCTGAAACTGGTAGCCGATTCTTTCTTCCAGAAGATGCACGGGGTGCTCGTTAGGGCGCGCGCCTGGTTTGTTTTTCGAAGACCTCGATCGAGGTGACCAGGTCGACCCCGCGCTGGAGGACGGTGTCGTGCAGGGCCAGGGGCTTGGGCCCGCTCTGGCTTCGCCGCTGCTGGGCCGCCTGCGCCGCATCGATCTCGGGATTGGTCCCGGCGATGAGGGCCGCTTCGTTGAGGTGCGGCCGGTCCGTTTCGAAAACAAACGGCGCCATGCCCTTCGTCAGGCTCTCCTGGAAAATCTTCTGTTTCGCCGCCGCGCCGAGGGTCACCGGCAGATCGGGAGGCACGCCTTCGGGGTAACGCGCGCGCTCGTCCGGCAGGATCGCTTCCGCCACCGCGACGCGCAGGATGCGGCCGCTCGGCAGCGTCAGGTCGGAATAATCGACTGCGCCGCCTGCCGTCGTCTGGCCAATGATGATGGCGCGGTTCGCGAAACGGAGCAGGGCGGCCAGGACCTCCGTCGCGCCCGCGGTCTCGCCGTCAACGAGCAGGACGATGAATCCGCTGTAGAGCGGCGTCTGGTCGGCCACGAAATCGCGCACCGTCTTTCCGCCTGGGCCGCGGAGGGAGAAGAGCGGCTTGCCCTTGGCCACGAAACGTTTTGCGAATTCCGCCGCGGTCTCGAAATCGTTCGTCTCCACGCTGCCGCGCAGGTCGAGGATGACGGCGGCCACTTTTTTCCCGCCAAATCCGCGCAGGGTAGTATCGAGCTCCTGCAGTTGCGGGCGACTTAAATCTCCCGGCCGCAAATAACCGATGCGGCCATCCATGATCTCGCGATAAAAGGGCGCGGGCGTGGCGGCCGGGCCGGTCTTGCCCGGGAGGAGTCGGACCCGGTCGCCCAGCAGGTTGAGAAGGCCGGCGAGGGTGGCGCGCTGCAGTTCCGTTTCGGTCAGCGCCGCGGGGTTGAGATAATGCTCGCGCAGGAGCGGGATGGCCTGCTGCAAATCGGCCGGGGTGAGCGCTTCGAGCCCGGCGGCGGGAGTGGGAGAAGGCGCGGGCGTCTGGCCGCAAAGCGCGGCACAAAACAAAATCGTTAGGCTAGCGCTGAAAAAGGGCCGGACCATCGGTCGCCTCGACCTTAGCTCCAACCGCGCCAAGAGCAATGTCGCGCCGATATTGGCAACCCTCGAAGCGGATTTGGCCGACCGCCTCGTAGGCGCGCGCTCGCGCCGCGGCGACTGTTGCGCCGAGCGCGGTGACCGCCAGCACGCGGCCGCCACTGCTTAACGTTTTGCCGTTTTCCCGGCGCGTCCCGGCATGGAAAACGACGACGTCTTTCATCTGCGCGCATCCTTCAAGGCCGGAGATTTCCTTGCCCGCGTCGACGCTGCCCGGGTAACCGGCCGAGGCCATGACGACGGTGACGGCCGCGCGATCGTCGAGCTCGAATTTCACCTCGTCGAGTCGCCCGTCGATCGTCGCTTCGAGCAGCGGCAGGAGGTCGCCTTTCAAGCGCGGCAGGATGACTTGCGTCTCCGGATCGCCGAAACGGCAATTAAATTCGAGCACACGCGCGGTCTGGCCGGAGATCATCAGCCCCGGGAAAAGGAGCCCGGAAAATTGGATCTTCTCGTCGTGCAGCCCGCGCAAAAGCGGCTGCATGATTTTTTCGTGCAATTGCTTTTCCAACTCCGCGTTCCACGCCACGGCCGGGCTGTAGGCGCCCATTCCGCCGGTGTTCGGCCCCTCGTTTCCCTCCCTTAGCCGCTTGTGATCGCAGGCCGTGCCGAGAAGTTTGTAGTGCTCGCCCGCGACCAGGACATGGAGGGAACATTCCCAGCCCTCGAGAAATTCCTCGATCAAAACGCGCGAACCCGCCGCCCCGAAACGCCCGCGGTCGAGCATGTCCTCGACCGCTTCCATCGCGCTTGCCGCGTCCGGCGCGATCACCACCCCTTTGCCCGCGGCCAATCCATCCGCCTTGACCACGATCGGGTAGTGCAATTTTTCGAGGAACCGGCAGCCTTTTTTGCTGTCCTCGAAAACCCCGGCCATCGCCGTCGGCACGCTCGCGCAACGCATCACCTGCTTGGCGAAAACTTTCGAAGATTCCAGCCGCGCGGCCGACTTGGTCGGGCCGAAGATGCGCAGTTTCTCTTTTTGAAACTCATCCACCAGCCCGCCGGCGAGCGGGTCATCCGGCCCGACCACGGTCAACCCGATTTTGTTTTTCTTCGCGAACTCGACCAGGCCGTGGGTGTCATCCGGGCGGAGCGGCACATTCTGGCCGAGCGCCTCGGTGCCGGCGTTGCCCGGCGCGCAAAAGATCGTGTCGATCTCCGGGGACTGCTGAAGCTTCCAGGCCAGGGCATGCTCCCTTCCGCCGCCGCCTACGATGAGCACTTTCACCGGAGTCTCCTCTTAATGCTTGCCTTAACCATGAGAACAGCGTCCAGGGGGACGGGATTGCGCAAAACCGCTACGGGGTTGCTGGTGGTTTTGCTCCTTGGGGAACGCATCGGGGGGAGCGATAACAGATATCCCTGTACTGCCAAGAAGAAAAATCTGCCTTTTCCGTCCAATGTCCTGCGGTGCCTGCAGGCAGGCGGATACCTCCCCGCCGGAAGGTTACTCTCCATTTGCGCGCTGGAGCGGATTCCGTTAAGAAAAACTCATGCCCGCCCGCGCCAAAGCCGCCTCTGTTATGAACGCGCATTGTCTCTCCCGCGTTATCCTGAGCCGGATCGCGGACAAGTGGACGGCCCTGATCATCCACGTCCTCGCCACCGGCACCCGTCGTTATGCGGAACTCCAGCGCGAGATCGGCGGCATCTCGCAAAAGATGCTGACCCAGACCCTGCGCAGCCTTGAGCGCGACGGACTGGTCGCGCGCAAGGTGCACCCGGTCGTCCCGCCCAAAGTGGAATACGCCCTCACGCCGCTCGGCCGGACCCTGATCGAGCCGCTCAATGCCATTTGTCATTGGTCGGAAAAACATCTGCCTCAGCTGGAGGCAAACCGGGCCCGGGCCGCGGTCGCGGTCGCACAGGCGGCCGCCCGCGCTTAAGCGATTTTCTTGTCAAGCGGCCGGCCGATCGTTATCAACAATCTCCGGTGAGGATTTTCTCGAAATGACATCCGCGGAAGCAACGCTGCCGCGCCGCTCCTTCGGGCAAACGATGCGGCCGGATTCGTGGTGGGCGCAGCCGCTCGTCATCTTTCTCGGGCTCGGCGCTTTCGTCGTCTATTCGACCTGGGCGGCCTTCCAGGGGCAGAATTATTTTTACGGGCCCTACCTTTCGCCCTTTTACTCGCCGGA
>JALYQE010000290.1 GCA_030855965.1 Verrucomicrobiota bacterium
ATGTCGTTGACCGACGGCTTGTCGAGCGTCTGGTCAAAGATGAAACCGCCGCCGCGGCGGGCGAGCAACCCCCGATCGTTACTGCGGCCGCCGACGCACTGGTCCAGCGCCTCGCGGAGCACCTGCTCGGAGAGGACCGGTTTTTCTTCGATCGCGGCGCTCACCGTGAGGCCGAAGATTTTTTTCAACATGAGGGCGGTCAACAAAGTGCGGGAACTGGTCGCGTGCACGTGGCCGATGTTGCGCCGGCGAAATAGTCTGCGCAAGATCAGAGCGTAGCGCGCCTGCTGCAGAAACTGGTCGGAGGTCGGCCGATATTTTTGATTGGCGCGCATCGCCTCCAGCTCGCGCAGGAGCGTGGTGCTGGCCTGCCATTCCGCCTCGATCACCATCGCGTCGGGCAAATATTCAAACTGGGTCACCAATTCCTGACTCTTCGATGTGAGCTCGGAGGCAACCGGAGGCCGAAACACGAAAGCAACCCACGGCACGTTGTTCTCCTGCAAAGCGCGCAGCTCCATTTCCAGAAAAGGCAGATGTTTATCCGGCCAGCGATCGATCAGGTAGGCTGTCTCAATCTGGACGGGGCCGGGAGCGGCGGGCGAAGGGCGGACCGGGGAAGCAGCGAGGCATTTGGTGAAGAGTTCGTGCAATGGCTCGGCCGTTTTCGCGACATTGAACTCGCTCGTGAGCCGCGCACGGCCGGCCTGGCCGAGCCGCTCGCGGAGCGCGGGATCGCGAATCAGCTTGTCGAGCGCGCTCGCCAAGGCCTCCCAGTCGCCGGGCGGCACGAGCAAGCCCGTACTTCCGTCGACGACTGACTCGGGAATACCGGCGAGCACAGTGGAGACGACCGGTCGCGCACAGGCCATCGCCTCCATGATGACGGTGGGAAAGACGTCGCTCGCTCCCTCGGCATCGATCACGCTGGCGAGCGCGAAAATGTCGCAACTGCGGAGCTTCGCGTAGACGTCATCCTGCGAGAGAGAACCGCAGAGTTCGACCTGGCGCTGCAGGCGGAGCTCCTTGATCATCCTCTCGAGCTTCTCCCGGAGCGGCCCGTCGCCCACGATCTGGCAGCGGAAATCGAAGTTTCGCCGCTCCAGCTCGGCGCATGCTTCGATTAAAAATTCGAAGCCTTTGAAAGGAACGAGCCGGCCCACAGAAAGGATCGTGATCGGCCCGGGCTCGCGCTCCTCCTCGAGGGGCGCGGGCTGGTGCACGAGGTCGAGGCCGTTATAGACCCGATGGATCTTTTCCGCTGCTTCAGGGCACCTTTCGCGGAGCAAATCTCGGCTGAAGTCAGTCTCGACGGCCACGAACTCGGCCGCGCCGCAGATTTCGCGAAGCAGATCGTCCTGTCCCAGGTCGGACATGAAATCCTGGCCGTGCGCGGTGATGCTAAACGGAATCCCGGCGATCTCCTTCACAAACAGCGCCGTGTGCGCGGCGCGGTTGGCGAAATGGACGTGGAAATGCCGGATGTCATGCCGGGTAAAAAGATCGGTAAAATAGGAAGCGTTGCGCGCCCGCAGGGATGCCTTGAAGGCCGCGCCATACTTTGCCTCGTGGCGGGCAATGAGCGCTTCCGGCCAGCGCTCCGCCTCGCGCGTCCGCTTTTCCCAGAGCGCCATCACCGGTGCGGGCGGGGCGTAACGGACCGGTGCGCTGAGCCGGCCAAAATGCTCATGCCGCAGGCTGGTGAGCGGCGGATGGACGGCGCCGATGAGCAGGTCATAGCCGCGCCGCTCCAGTTCCAGCATCTCCATGTCGCAGAAGGTCTGGGAGATTACTGGATAGCGAGAATAGAGGTAGGCGAGTTTCATCATTGGAAACCCCGCATGCGAGGTCCCGTTACCTAGAAGAGCAGCTGGAAAGGCGCCGACCCCGTTCCACTGAATTCCCCGGTCAAGCCGCCGTCGCCGGCTGCTTCACGAGAGATTAACGTCTTTGCCCGGATCCATCTCATAATCCAGCGCGAGATACTCCGAGGTCTTCGGCTTGATCACTTCCTCGACGAATTTGATATAGATCGGGTCCTCCCGAAAAATCGCCTGTCTATCCATTGATTCGAAATCGATCGCGATGAAAAAGGGCCATGGGATTTTGGGATCGACCCGTTTCCCGCACTTGATACTCAAGACCTCGTCGATCTTGAGGAGCTGCATCCGCGCATTCATCATCATCTCCTCGGTCTCCTCCGGCGTGATGCCCGGCTTTAATTTATAGAGGCCAATGTGGTGAACCATGAGCGATAGCATTAGGCGTTGCCCGATGGCGGCGCAAGCGAGAATCGCCGCGGGTGGGCTCGCACTTGGGAAATCGCGCCCGGAGCTCCGCCTGAGGCTATTTTTTCCAGTCGAGCGCGCCTTTTTTCAGCGCATAGACGTAGCCGACCATCAGGATCGAGACAAAGCTCAGCATGCTCCAGAGAATGACATGGCTGTGCGCGACCGCCTCGCGATAAACCACCGCCCACGGATACATAAAGACGATCTCCAAGTCGAAAAGAATGAAGAGCATCGCCACGAGATAGAACTTCACGCTGAAGCGCGGCTGCGCTTCGCCCTCGGCGACCATTCCGCATTCGTAAGCCGTGTCTTTCGTCCGGGTGCGCCGGCCTGATTTGCCGAGCAGGACGCTGACGATCAACGCCCCGGCCGCAAAACCGATGGCCACGATCGCCTGGAGGAGGATCGGGATGTAGTCGCGGATCATATTCCTGGCTGCGCGCGATAAGCCGCGCAGGTCGAAACTAGCGGGCGGCCGCCGTTGGCAGATGTCCGTTCGGAGGAAGCAGGGCTTTGGCCAGGGCCGAAGGGAGGCCCTTGTATTTCTTGCCGGTCTTTTTCACCATCCCGCGCGCGACCAGGTTTTGCAGCTTTTCGTAGGCGCGCAAACGCAGCATTTCCTCGCCACCGCTGGCTGCATTCCGGGCCCGCAGATTCTCATGTAGAATCTCAAAAAGCTGTTTAAATTCAAACGATGCCCGGCGGGAAAGGACCGCAACCAGTTCTTCAGTAACGAGATCCGGTACTCGGCGTGAAAAAGCGTTCTTTTTAAGGATGGCCATAGGGCGCCAAGTCTAACATATCTTTCAAAATCCGCAGCAGGATATTGTTAGTTACGACGAAAAATAAGCCTCTCTCTGCCGATTTTCGCGGTGCGTCGCACTGTCGCGCCCGTCACCCCGTTTTCGCGCTAAAACGGGCTCGGCACGGGCGAAACGGTGGGCGATTCCTCCGGAGTCGGCACCGGATCGGGCGTCCCACTCGACCAGGGCGCTCCAGCCTTCGATCCTTCCCGGAAATAGATGAACAATCCGGCCACCGCTCCCGCCACTGCGATGGTCGCTTCGCGGAACGTGACCGGACCGACCGATTCGGTGACATAGCCATCCCCTTCGTAGCGTTGGGACATCACGATCGGCGAAAGATGTTTCCCGATCGCTTCCGTCGGCGGCAATTTCGCGAGATCAACCGTCCGGCCCAGAG
>JALYQE010000026.1 GCA_030855965.1 Verrucomicrobiota bacterium
GCTTCGATCGGGCGGGCAACTTTGGTTGAGGTGAATTCAGGCATAGCGATCAGGTTTACCATGATAAACGACTCCGGCTGCGTTCGCGCAAGACCACCGAGGTGGCTGCGATGAGCATGACCAGGACGAGAAAGACGAAAGCCGCGCCGTACTGCACCCGCTCGGTGTATTCGTTCTGCGGAATTTTCGAGCTCACGACATAGATGTGATACGGCAACGCCATCACACCTTGGAAGAAAAAGTCGGTCCAGCGCTGCACCTGCCAGGGCATCTCATCGCGCAAAGCGTAGGCGGCGGTGAACATGATCGGCGCGGTTTCGCCGGCGACGCGTGCGATGCCGAGGATGGAGGCCGTCAACACGCCCGGCATCGCGTAAGGCAAAACGTTTTTGCGAATGGTCTGCCACTTTGTCGCCCCAAGCGCGAGCGACCCTTCCCGCAAGCCCTGCGGCACGGCGCGGAGCGCTTCTTCACTCGCGGTAATGATCGCCGGCAAGACCATCAGGCCCAAGGTAAACCAGCCGGCCAACAACGAAACGTTCCATTGGAAAAAAATGACGAAGAGCCCGAAACCGAAAAGTCCAAAAACAATCGAAGGCACGCCCGCCAGGTTTAAAATCGCGATCCGGATGAGCCGGATAAAACGGGTGTTGCGACTGTATTCACTGAGATAAATCGCGCTGCTGATCCCAATGAGCAGCGCGAGCAGCATCGAGCCGATGACGAGCAGGGCCGTGCCGACAATGCAGGGCCAGATCCCGCCGGCGGAATACGCGACGGTCATCGGCTGGACATTTGCCGTAGGATGCTGCGCCTGCCAGGCGCGAAAATCTGTGTCGCCTAACGACATCTTTTTGCCTTCAAAATCGAAAACGTAAAGCGTCTCCGGATTTTGGGTCAGGAACGCCACGTTGACGAAGGGCGGGCTGGTCGTGAAAACGGTGCGCGCGCCCTTCAGGCCGATATCGAGGAAGATGTAGCTCGTGCAGGCGATGATAAAATAGGTCGCGAGCCGGAAAATCCAAAAAGAGATCCGTTCCGTCAGGCGGGTGCGTCGTTGCCGGGTCGTTAGGGCGCTCATTTTAGCCGATGCTCATCCGGTAGCGCTGGACGATTTTCTGCGCGGCGTAATTGATCGCGAGGGTGATGGTGAAAAGGACCAGCCCGACCATGAAGAGCGCGCGATAATGAATGCTCCCGCGCACCACTTCGCCCATTTCCTGCGCAATGATGCCCGTCATGGTGTGGACCGGCTGGAAAAACGCGCCGAGGCCCTGGCTGAAATCGGGAATCTCGATCCGGTTCCCGGCGCAGAGCAGCACCACCATCGTTTCGCCGATGACCCGGCCGAACCCGAGCAGAATGGCAGAGATGATACCGGACAACGAGGCCGGCACCAGCACCCGCCCGATGGTTTGGAGGCGATTCGCGCCGAGCGCGTAGGAAGCTTCCTTGAAACCGCGCGGGACGTTGCGCAGGGCGTCTTCCGAGAGGGTGAAGATGGTGGGGATCGCCATCAAAGCGAGCAGGCACCCGGCGGTAAAGACGTTCAGCCGCTCCGCGATCGGAAAGAAAGAAACCCAGCTCAACCAATGGGATTGGGAGGCAGCCCGAATCGCTTCGCCGACGACCGCGATCCCGAAAAAGCCGAGGACGACCGAAGGGATCGCGGCGACGAACTCGATGTATGGTTTGATCAGGCGCTTTTCGGCAGGCGCGGCGATCTCGCTCACATAGATCGCTGCTGCGACGCCGATCGGGACGGCGAAGAAGAGCGCGACGGCCGAGACCATGATGGAGCCGACAAGCAATGGCCGGATGCCGTACCAATCCTGCCAGAAACTGGCCGTGATCCAGTCGCGGCCAAAAAGGAAAGCAGTGATCCCGCGATACCACGCCACGGGCTGGTTCGGATTCCAGTTTTCCAATTGCTGATAGGCTGCCGGAAGGGTCGCGACAAACTCCCGGACCTTTGTTTTCCAGCTGCGAAATTGCTTTTCGGCCACCGGATCCTGGAGGCGGGGCGCGCTATTGAGCAGCGCACCCAGCTTCGCGGCCACGGTCGAGCTGGTGAGACGAAACGTCGGCGCGCTGGCCCGCAGAGCCGCGATCGTGGCGGCCTGGGTGACCGGGGGGACCGCGAGCTTTGCCGCCTCCTGCTCGTGTCCGGCGCGGTTCAGCCGCTCTTTTTCGGCGATGATTTCATCCTGTTTGGCGATCGCTTCCTTCAAACCCATCGCCTCGTCGTTCAAATCTGAAACGAGCCCGTTGAGTTCGTCGCCGGCGTCGCTGAAAGCGGTCGCAAATTGATCGAAAGGGGCGAGCGCGCTCTGCGCTTGCGCATTGCTCAAACCACTTTTCGTCCGCGCCTTAAACTCGCGCAGCCGGATCTGATTGAGCGATCGGGTGAGAGCCGAATGCTTCTGGGCTTCGGCCCGAATGATGTCCACATACTCCATCCCGGCGGTGCGGTAGACGCGAAGGTTGCGCAGGTTTTGGCCGACGAATCCGAATCCCTCGCGGAAGAGAAAAATGGTGATGAGCGCGAGGACGACGACCGCTATGATCGCGTTGCCGCCGAAGAAATATCTGATCGCTCCTTCGGTCAGGCGCCGATTGCGCCGAGCCTCGTTGGTCGCGGCAACGGGCGGCAGAATGGGCGCAGCGATTTCCACCAGCAAACCATGCAAACGGGGCGCGACTCGGGCAAAGCTTTTAGTGTTACGTTTTCGTGTCGGCGAGCGGCAAGTGAACCCGAAGCGTCGTTCCGCGCCCCAGCTCGCTCTCCGCCGCAACGCTTCCGCCATGCAGTTGCACGATGTGTTTCACGATCGAAAGCCCGAGCCCCGTTCCGCCCAGCTCGCGGTGGCGCGCTTTGTCGGCGCGATAGAAGCGCTCAAAAATCCGCGGGAGATCGCGCGCCGGAATTCCCACGCCTTTGTCAGATACGCTCAGGCTCAGTTGCCCGTCGGCGCTGCTCGCGCGGATCGTGATATGGCCGCCGGCGGCGGAATACTTCACCGCGTTGTCGAGGAGGTTGTAGATTACCTCCTGCAAGCGCGCTTCATCCGCCTGAAGCGGCGGGAGATCATCCGCCGCGGCGAGCTCCGCCTCGAGTTGTTTCGCGGCGAATTTTTTTTCCCAATCGCGCAGGATGCCGCGCAGAAATTCGGCGGGGTGAATCGTCGTCAGGTCGAGGGCGACGCCGGGCCCCTCGAGCCGGGCCAGGCTCAGGATATCGTCGACCAGGAGATTGAGGCGATTGGAATGGCGCTCCATCACCTCGAAAATCCGGAGCAATTCCGCCGGCGGCTGCTTCGGATTCTCCAGCAACGTCTCCAGATAACCGCGCAGAATGGAGAGCGGCGTGCGCAACTCATGCGAAACATTGGCCACAAAATCGCGTCGCATCGCTTCCGTTCGTCGCATCTCCGTGATGTCGCGAAAAAGAACGACCGCGCCGCTCACTTTTCCGGGCTTGTCCTTGATCGGCTCGGCGACGACCTCGAAATGGCGCTCCGAACCCGCGGCGGTGGGCAGAGTGATCGCGCCGCGGCAGGTTTCGCCGCGGGTGAGCGCTTCACCCAACAATCGCTCGGTCGCGGCGTGACGCACGGCTTCGAGCAGAGTGCTCCCGAGGCGATCGGGGCCGACCTGAAAGGCTACCCGGAAAGCCTCGTTCATGAGCCGCATGCGCCGTTGTTCGTCCGCCACGACGAGGCCGTCGGGGAGAGCGCCGATGATCGCCTGGACGCCAAACTCGCCTTCCTGGACGCGGGCGCGAAGCGCATGTTCGCGTAAAGCCATTTGTTCGAGGGCGAGGGCGATTCCGCGCATTCGTTCACTCCCGCCAATGAGAAATGTTTTCGGAATGCGTTCCCCGCTGAGTTCACGCACCAAATTTTCAAGCTCGCGGCTGGGGTGAATCCAGTCGCGCCAAGCCCGCCAGCAAAGGTAAAGGAGGGCGGCCAGCGCCAGGGCAAAAGCGATCCAGCCCATCTCGTTCGCTATTCGCGCAGACGATAACCGAAGCCGCGCACGGTCTCGATCGCGCTTGCCGCCTTGCCCAGCTTCTCGCGTAAACGGCGCACGTGGGTGTCGACCGTGCGGGTGTCGATCGCGCTCTCGTAGCCCCACACCTCGTTCAGCAAACGATCGCGCGTCTGCACCCGCCCGGGCCGCTGCATCAGCATGCTCAGCAGTTTGAACTCGACCGCGGTCAGGACGACCGGCTTGGCACCGACCAGAACGCGATGGCGCGCGGCATCGATCGTGATCGGGCCGCGGGTCAACTTTTCCTCCGCCAACTCGCTCGCGCCACGGCGCAGGATGGCCTTGATGCGGAGCAGCATTTCGCGCGGACTGAAAGGCTTGGTCACGTAATCATCCGCGCCAAATTCGAGTCCCACGATGCGATCGACCTCCTCCGCTTTCGCGGTCAACATGATGATCGGGATGTGCGACGTGAGCGAATCGGTCTTGAGCACTTTGCAGACTTCGAGGCCCGGCATCCGCGGCAACATGAGATCGAGCACGATCAAGGCGGGCAGTTCGGCGCGCGCTTTTTTCACGCCTTCCGCGCCGTCATGCGCGCTGATGACAGTGAAACCGCCCGCCTTTTTCAATTGCAGGGTGAGGAGATCGACCACGTCGGGCTCGTCCTCCACGATCAGGATCTTTTTGTTAGGCGAAAGGCTCATGCGGCGGCGAAGATCAGATTATGCCGAAAGCGCGGCGGTGACAATTTGCGAATCCCGCGAGGTTGAAAAGCGAACCCGGCGCGCTTCAATCCCGCGCCAGTTTCACATTGCTGTAACGGCTGGCGCCGCTGACTTCGTCGCCCACCCAGTCCGGCGGTTGAAACGAGTGGTATGTTGCGACATCGGGGAATTCCACTTCCGCCACCGTCAGGCCCTCATTGGAGCCGCGGTAGATGTCGATTTCGATCGTGAGTTTTTTCCAAGGGACGTGATAGCGTGTTTTCGTTAGGCGAAAACCGGCGGTGGCGGGCCAGAGGATGGCGAATTGCCCCGGGGTGAGCCGGATCTCGCGCTCTTCCCGGGCCCGGGCCGGGCCGCGTTTGAAAGTGAGCGTGCAGACCCGGCCGGCGCGGCGGAGACGGACGTGCGACTTGTCCCGGCCGACCGAGAGATAGCCCTGCGCGATTTTCTGATGCGGATAACGCGCGAGCGTGCGCGGGAGTTTAGCGATCAAAAATTTTCGCTCGATCTCGAGGTGCGGATCTTTCATGCGGGCGGGTGTACCAGGGAGGGGACTCGAACCCCTAAGGATTGCTCCACCAGATCCTAAGTCTGGCGCGTCTGCCAATTTCGCCACCCTGGCATATCGGTCAGTTACATCGGACTGCCGACTTGTGCCAGAGTTTGTCCGCGAACCTTGCTGGTTGTTCGCTTCAGAACCGCGTCGTCTCCAGCTTCTCCATGAACTTGTTTACGGCGCAGGCGAGGGTTGGAGCTGAGGAAGAGATCTCTTGCGGCTCGCTTCTAGTCTTTCGCTTTCACGTAAAGCTGGTTCAGAAAATCTGACGCTGCTGTGATGCAGAAAATCCCGCTGAGCACACGGGTGGTTCGAGGCGCGCGTTGGAAGCCGAAGACGAGCGCCGATGCAAGCCAGGGTGCAATGCAATAAGGGCAGGTGATCAGATCTCCGACTGCCTCCTGTATTCCTTCACCGCGCGCTTCTTCTTCCACCTCGCCTGCGCCGGCTGATTTCTTGAACTTCACAAAGGGCGCACGGAACGGACTCGTGACGAGGTCCTTTGTGACGATGCGACTGAGCTTGTGCGTGGCGACGCCCAGCAACAGCAGATCGCTCCAACTCAGTTCTGGCAGATCCTCGTCGGCTGATTCAGCAGAAGCGACTGCACTTCCCAAGGCCAAAGTGAATAGCCCAGCCAGCACAGCATAGCCGCCGAGCGGTTTCTTCTTCTCCGAATACCCCGCCAGCATGCCTGTGGCCTCCTTCTTGATGCGTGGGGTCGGTCCAGTTTTGCGGGCGCTGGATTTGCGAGGGGTTGCCATTAGAGGAATGCCATCAGGAGCTGCTTAGGTATTTCTCGGCCAGCGCACGATCGCCTTGCAACGTCATCAGGAACGCGTGGTCACCTTCGGTCCAGGTGACCGTTATCCATTCGCCTTCCTGTCCAAATTGAGGAGCGTCCGAGCGCGGCAGAGCGGCAGCGTCAATGACAAACAGGTGGATCAACTTTTCTTCGGTGCGCGCGAAGCAGACTAACGAGACGTTGCGGCCGCGGAAGCGAAGCACCCGGCACCCAAGCGGTTCCAGAGGTTTCAGCTTCTCCGGTAGAGTCCATTGCGCGGGCGCTTTCGCTTCGCCCAGAAATTCTTGCACCCGCGCCAGCGGGCCGGTCTCCAGTTCAAGGCTCGGATCGAGCTTGATAAAGCTGACCATCTCTTCCCGGAAATCGCCGAGCGAGACCTGCGGCTGGAACGGTCCCCGCCACGAGCTGAACATCACCGCCGCCGCGACGACGGACGCGGCGAGGAGCATGGTGGCGCGGCTCCAAGTGGTGCGGCGAACGGCGCGTTGCTCCCACGCGGTCAACCGCGTTTTCAGATCCGCCGGCACCGGCGTGCTCTCGAGCTTGGCGGAAATGAGCCGGTCGAGCTCCTCCTGCTCGGCCCACCATTGCGCCACCTCGGGATGCGTCTGCAGAAAACGCTTCGCTTCTTCGAAACGCCCATCCGCCGCCTCGGATTCGCCGGGCCGGTAAACGCTTAAGATGGCGCGCGCTTCAGCTTCGTTCATAGCGTTGCTCCCTCGGCATGGAAACCACTTTGCGCGCGTCGACCGCAGCCAGGTCGGTAAGCCGCGTGCGCATCTCGGCTTTGCCTCGCGAGATCCGGGACATGACGGTGCCGATTGGGATTTCGAGGATTTCGGCGATCTCGCGATACGAATGCTGCTTCATGTAAAATAGAGTGACGGGCGCACGGTAACGATCGTCGAGATCGTGGAGCGCCTTCTGCACGATGCCGACGTCGATTGCATTCACGACTGACGGCGAGACATGCGGCGGCTCGACGAATTGCGCATCGTCCTGCGCCTCCGCGAAGTGTGCCGCGCGCCGTTTATTCGCGAGGAATTCCCGATAGAGGGTCGTAAACAGCCACGTCTTCACCTTCGATGGGTCGCGCAACTGGTGGCCTTTCGTCGCCCAGGTCAGGAACGTGTGCTGCGTGAGATCGAACGCATCGGATTCCTTGCGGCTCAAGGAAAGGCCGAAGCGATAAAGGGGCATGTAGTATTCTTCAACCAACTGTGCGAAATCCAGACTAGCCACTGATCCATACCTACTCAGCGCGAACGCCGTGGCCAATCAAATCCGGCGTGCCGAAGGTGGGAGAAGCTACCGGCCGGCTTATTCCTTTGTTGAAATAAACGCGCGGCGCCGGGCTCTTACCACATGCTGCAGAAAACGTTTGTTCCATCGATGATGATAGGCGCGCTTGGCCTAATGGCCCCTCTCCCCGCCGCGGATGTCGCACTGGGGAGCGGCCCGATGAGAACTCATCTGCTCGAGCTATTCACCTCGGAAGGATGCAGCAGCTGTCCGCCTGCCGAGGCCTGGCTGAGCAAGCTGAAGGATGATCCTGGTCTCTGGCGGGATTTCGTGCCGCTCGCGTTCCACGTCGACTATTGGGATCGGCTAGGCTGGCGCGATCCGTTTGCTTCGAAGGTCTGGACCTCGCGTCAATATGAATACTCCGCTCGCTGGAAGAGCAGCAATGTTACACACCTGGCTTCGTGCTCGACGGCCGCGAGTTGCGGAACAACGCTCCCCATAGTAATCGCTCCGCGAATATCTAGCCAATGACGCCGATCAAAGATTACGCGCTGATCGGCAACTGCGAGACGGCCGCGCTCATCAATCCGCAGGGAGGGATCGATTGGCTTTGCCTGCCGGCTTTCGATGCCGCGCCGATTTTCAACCGCTTGCTCGACGACGAGAAAGGCGGCGACTTTGCGATTCATCCCGCCGGCGAATGTAAAGTCACGCGCCGGTATCTGAATGACAGCGCGATTTTCGAGACGCGCTTCGAGACCGAAACAGGAGTCGTTAGGCTGACCGACTTCTTCGTCATCGCGCGCGACCGGAAAGCGCGGTTTTACGATTTCACGACACTGCACGAGACCTCGAAGCTGGTTCGCCTGGTCGAGTGGGAATCCGGTGCGCCGGTGGAGATGGAAATGGAGGTGCGGGCACGCCCGGACTACGCGCGCCAGCCAGCGCGGTGGAGACAGCAGAGCGCCACGGCCTTCGCGCTCGAAGAGGCGACGCTTTTCACGAACGTGCCGGTGACCGAAAGCGGCGGCGATCTTAGCGCTGCCTTCAGAGTCGAACGCGATCGCCCGTTCTTTGCCGTGCTGGATTACACCAGCGCGCGGCCTTTGCCCGACATGGAGCAAATCCGGCGTTGGCTGGGTATCACCACGGCGTTTTGGCGCGAGTGGAATTTGTTCAACTACTACCGCGGCCCGCACGAGGAGATGGTCCGCCGCAGCGCGGTGACGTTAAAGTTGCTCACCTATGCTGCGACGGGCGGCTTCGTTGCCGCGCCGACGACGTCTCTGCCGGAGCAGATCGGCGGCGACGCGAATTGGGATTACCGCTTCTGCTGGCTGCGCGACACCGCGCTCTTTATCCAAACGCTTTTCGGCCTCGGCTATTCCGGCGAGGCTACGGCGTTCCTCAATTTCGCGGTCAAGCTCTGGATGAAGCGCTGCGAGGAAACGGAAGAAAACGCGCCCACCATCGCCGTGCTCTACCCCGTGTGCGATGCGCCGATTCCGCCCGAGACGACACTCGATCACCTCGCCGGGTTCGCTGATTCGAAGCCGGTGCGAATGGGCAACGCGGCGGATGACCAGTTCCAGCTCGATAATTACGGCCACGTCTTGCAGTCGCTCTTCTTCTTCCGTCACACCGGCGGGAAGATC
>JALYQE010000318.1 GCA_030855965.1 Verrucomicrobiota bacterium
TCGCGAAGTTGCGGCCTTCCTCGATCTGTTTCTCGTCGTAACGGATGTCCTGCCCGCTGGGCGCGATCCGCATCAGGCCGAAGCGGACACCGTCGGCGCCATATTTCCCGATCAGGTCGAGCGGATCGGGCGAATTGCCTAACGACTTGCTCATTTTCCGTCCCTGCCCGTCGCGGATCAGGCCGGTGAAGAAGACGTTACTGAACGGAGCCTGCCCGGTGTACTCGAAGCCCGCCATGATCATGCGCGCGACCCAGAAAAAGATGATGTCGGGCGCGGTCACGAGATCGCTCGTCGGATAAAACTTTGCGCGCGTGGTGTCGTCCATCGTCTCGAAAGGCCAGAGCCAGCTCGAGAACCAAGTGTCGAGCACGTCGGGATCCTGCGTCCAATTTTCCGGATCGGCCGGCGGCTCGATCGAGACATGCAGCTTCGTTGGGTTGTCGTTCGCGGACCAAACCGGGATGCGATGACCCCACCAGAGCTGGCGGCTGATGCACCAATCCTGGATGTTTTCGAGCCACTGTTGATAGACGTTTTCCCAGCGCTCCGGACGAAAATAAATCGCGGCCTGCGGGCCGACCGCGGCGTGTGATTCCTCGACCTGCGGATACTTTAGGAACCATTGCTCGCTCAAGCGCGGCTCGATCGGAACGCCGGCGCGTTCGCTAAAGCCGAGGGTGCTCTCATGCGGTTCCTCTTTCGCGAGCAGCCCGCTCTCGGACAGCATCTCGGCCGCTTTTTGGCGCGCGACAAAACGATCGAGTCCGTCGAGTTCGGGAACGTTAGGGCAATTGATCGTGCCGTTGGGATGCAGGACGTCGATCACCGCCAGGCCGTGGCGCTGCCCGATCTCGAAATCCACTTTGTCGTGCGCCGGCGTCACTTTCAGAACTCCGGTGCCGAAAGCCGGATCGATCCCTTCGTCGCCCACCACCGGTAGCTGCGCGCGATCGAGCGGGCGCCAAACTTTTTTGCCTAACGACGCCCGGTAGCGCTCGTCGTTCGGGTGCACCGCGAGGGCGACATCGGCCATGATTGTCTCCGGCCGGGTGGTCGCGACCTCGATGAATTTGCCCGGCTCCTCGACCAGGTCGTAGCGGACATAATAGAGCGCGGATTTCTGCGGCGTCGGGATGACTTCTTCGTCGGAGAGCGCAGTCAGGGCGACCGGGTCCCAGTTCACCATCCGTTTCCCGCGGTAGATGAGTCCCTTTTGATGGAGATCGACAAAGGTGCGCTGGACTGCGCGCGAATAATCCTCGTCCATCGTGAAACGTTCCCGCGACCAGTCGCAGGAACAGCCGAGCCGTTTCAGTTGTTCGATGATGATGCCGCCATGTTTTTCCTTCCACTGCCAGATCCGCCTAACGAATTCCTCGCGCCCGAGATCGTGCCGGGTCTTCTTTTCCTCCTTGCGCAATTGGCGTTCGACCACGGTCTGGGTCGCGATGCCGGCGTGATCGGTGCCGGGCAGCCAAAGCACTTCCTTGCCGAGCATGCGGGCGCGACGGGCGAGGATGTCCTGGATGGTGTTGTTGAGGACATGGCCGAGGGTGAGAACGCCGGTGACGTTTGGCGGCGGGATCACGATCGAATAGGCCGGCTTGGCCGACGCCGGGTCGGCCTGGAAACAGCCGGCAGCCAGCCAGCGGGCGTACCATTTCGCCTCAACTCCTGTCGGCTCGTAGGCCTTGGAAAGTTCCGTCATGGGGAGCAATCATCGAAGAGGGGGCGGCGATTGCAAAACGAAAACCTCTCGGGCGCCTGTGCTAAACTCGGGGCGATGGAAAAGGTGAATTTGCAGGAGAAGTTCGCGGCCTTCACGGAGCACTGGCGGCCGAAGATCGTGGGCCAACTAAACGGCCAGGAAGTGAAGGTGGTGAAATTCGAGGGCGTTTTCCCGTGGCATCAGCATGAGCGCGAGGACGAACTCTTCCTCGTCTGGCGCGGCCGGATGCGGATCGAGTTCCGCGATCGGATGGTGGAACTAAACGCCGGTGATTTCCTCGTCGTGCCTCACGGCGTAGAACACCGCACCGCGGCCGACGGAGAAGCCGAGGTCATCCTCTTCGAGCCGGCGGCGACTCGGAATACCGGCGACGCCCAGGAGTCTGAGTTTACCGCGCCGGACGGGGTGGCGATTTAACCACTCTGCTTGCGCGGGCCTGACCCCGCCGTCAACTTGCGCCTCGTGCAACTAGCGAAAGTCATTGGCTTCCTTTTTCTCGCGGCCGTTCCGACCCGGCCGGTGCTGGCCGAGGATTGGAAGATTATACAAGCCGAGGGCCGCGCTTACGTCAGCTTCGC
>JALYQE010000323.1 GCA_030855965.1 Verrucomicrobiota bacterium
CCTGAACCTCGGTGGCGAACAGAGCGGGCACATGATCTTCCGGGACTTCACGACCACGGGCGACGGGATCATCAGCGCGCTCCAGATTTTGCGGATTATGCAGGCGACGGGGAAGCCGCTGAGCGAGCTGAAAAAGTGCCTGAAGAAATATCCCCAAGCCCAGCGCAACCTGCGGGTAAAAGAAAAACCGCCGCTTGAGACCCTGCCGGAGATCACGAAAATGGTGCAGGCTGCGGAAAAGGGCCTCGACGGCAAAGGGCGCGTCCTGCTGCGTTATTCCGGGACGGAACCGAAAATCCGGCTCCTCATCGAAGGCCGGGACAAGGCGCAGATCGACCGCCAGGCGGATGAGATTGCGCAGGCGATCGAGAAAGCGATCGGGCTCGGTTAACTCCGATTTCCTTTTTCCAGGTTTCCTGCTTTCCTGACTCGACCTCATGAATCTCTCCCAAGTCGTCGAAGCACTCCTGATCAGCGCGCAAAAACCGCTGACCGCGCGCGAGCTGGTCGCCGCGATTAAGGCCGCGGGGGCGGAGGATGAGTTCACGCCTAACGAATTTGCGAAGACGAACGAAGGCGAGGTTTCGGCCGCGCTCGAGCAATTGAAGATCGAATACATCGAGCAGCAGCGCGCCTTCCAGCTCCTGGAAAAAGCGGAAGGCTGGCAGCTGGCAAGCGATCCGGAATACGCCCGCTGGGTCCGCCAGCTTTTTCCGGCTCCGAAGCCGGCGCGGCTCAGCCCGCCCGCGCTCGAGACGCTCGCCATCATCGCCTACCGGCAGCCAATTACGCGCGCCGATGTAGAAGCGGTTCGCGGGGTCGCGATCGATAGCGTGTTGCAAACCATCATGGAGCGCGGGCTGGTGAAAATCGCCGGCCGGGCCGAGATCCCGGGTCGACCGCTGCTCTACGAAACGACGCAATTTTTCCTCGAGCACTTCGGTCTGCGCAACCTCGACGAACTCCCGAATTCCGAGGAACTGAAGAGGCGCGAGCTGCCCAAGGCGCCGGTCCCGGCCGCACCGGAAGCGGCAGCCGAGGCAGTCCCGGCGGGAACCGCAGACCAGCCAGCGGATTCCTCCGAGCAAGTTGAAGCGTGACATTGCGGCAAGGAGAGCGATTCTGACGCGATTAAATATTTTGCGATGAATAAATCCTTTTTCAGAAGTCTCGGAGTGTTGGTCGCGGCGGTGACGATGTTTGGATTCACCGGCTGCGGGAGTTACAACAAGCTCGTCACGCTGGAAAACAACGTGAACAAGAAATGGGCCGATGTGCAGTCGGTCTACCAGCGCCGGGCGGACTTGATTCCAAATCTTGTCAGCACGGTGCAGGGCGCGGCAAATTTCGAGAAATCGACCCTGACCGAGGTGACGAACGCCCGCGCCAGCGTCGGCCAGGTGAAACTCGATCCGAATAAGGCGCCGACGGATGCCGCCCAGTTGGAGCAATTCCAGGCCGCGCAGGGTCAACTGAGCAACGCGCTCTCCCGCCTCCTGGTGGTGAGCGAAAATTATCCGCAACTGCGCGCAACGGAGAGTTTCCAGGCCTTGCAGGCGCAACTGGAGGGGACGGAGAACCGCATCTCGGTCGAGCGAAACAATTTCAACGCTGCGGTGCAGGAGTACAACACCTACATGCAGAGGTTCCCGACCAACATGTTGAACAAGATGTTTGGTTTTAAGGAGCGGCCGTTCTTTTCCGCGCAGCCCGGCAGCGACCAGGCGCCCGCGGTGAAATTCGATTTCGGAAGTCCCGCGCCCGCCGCGCCTGCCGCCACCGCCGCGCCCGCTGCCACTGCCGCCGCGACGCCGTAAGGCCGTGTCCGAGAGCCGAGAGCGCTCGGGGTTTCAGATGACGCGACTGCGTTCAATGATTGTCTTTCTCGCGATTTTCGCGGGAATGATCGGCCTGCTCGCGGCCGAGACGATGCCGTCCAAGCCGGACCGCTACTTCAATGATTACGCGGGCGTGATCGATCAGGCGACGGCGTCGGAGTTGAACGAACAACTGGCGCAATTTGAGCGCGAGACTTCGACTCAGCTCCTGGTCGCGATTTACCGCTCGATGCAGAGCGAATCTTCCGTCGCCGATTACACCCAGCGCATCGCTCAGACCTGGGGCGTCGGCCAGCAAGGCCGCAACAACGGCGCGGTCCTGTTCGTTTTTGTGGCCGATCGCCACATGTTTATCCAGACCGGCTACGGCCTCGAAGGTGCGCTCCCGGATGCGACCGCGTGGGACATCACGCACAACGTCATCGCGCCGCAATTTAAGCAGGAGGATTACAGCGGCGGATTACGGGCGGGCGTGACCGGGATGATGCAGGCGGTGCGCGGCGAATACAAAGGCACCGGCAAGACGCGCCAGGAAGGTGACGACAGTTCTAGCGGTCTGCCGATCCCGCTGGTCATCTTTTTGATTATCGTGTTCATATTCCTCGCTTTCCGCCCGCGACGGCGCGGTCGGCGCGGTTACGGCTACAGCGGGCGGGGCGGGCCTTTCTTCGGAGGATTTGGCGGGGGCGGCAGTTCCGGTGGCAGCAGCGGAGGCGGCTTCAGCGGATTTAGCGGAGGCGGCGGCAGCTTCGGCGGCGGCGGCGCGGGGTCGAGTTGGTAAATTATGCGAACGAGAGAATTCATGGAAAAATTGGAGAACAACCGCATCGTGAAAGCGATTGCCAACGCGGAAGCAACCACGTCGGGCGAAATCCGCGTTTTCGTCCAGCACGGGGAAGTGGCCGACCCGGTCGGGGCGGCGCGGGAGCAATTCGAGCGGCTCGGCATGACCCAGACCCGCGACCGCAATGGCGTCCTCATCTTCGTCGCACCGCGCGCGCAAAAGTTTGCCGTCATTGGCGACAAGGGCGTGCACGAAAGGTGTGGCGACCCGTTCTGGCAGACTCTCACCCTCGCCATGCGGACTCATTTTCAGGCGCAGAATTTCACCGACGCCGTGGTGCATGCGGTCGGGGAAACGGGCCGGCTGCTCACGCAACATTTTCCCCGCCGCCCCGACGACCACAACGAACTGCCGAACACGGTTTTGGAGAGCTAGGGGCGCCACTTGCAAAGCGGGCGTGATGGTGTTCATTCCCCGTCCCGCAGCGAGTTTTTAATACGTTGCGCCGTTGGTCCCTGGGTTTCCGTTTCTTGACGCGAAACCGCGCTCGCCAGGGGGAACCCGGCGCTTTTGGAGGGAAGAAGTAAGAAGGCAGGAGGATGCAGTGCCGTCAGGCGCCCAATTTTCTCAATTCGTAATTCTTCCTTAATCCCGCACTTATGTCAGTTCGTTACGGTCGTTTTGAAATGCCGAAGACCCTCGTCAAGGACGAGGCGTCATCCACTGAAACCTACGCCAAGTTCGTCGCCGAGCCTTTTGAAGCCGGCTACGGACACACGGTCGGAAATTCGCTTCGCCGCGTCCTTCTCTCCTCCCTCGAAGGCGCCGCTATCACCGCGGTAAAAATCACCGGGGCCCAGCATGAATTCGGCACGCTGCCGAGCGTGGTCGAGGACGTCACCGACATCGTGCTCAACCTCAAGCGGGTGAAATTCAAAGCCACCGATCACGAAGCGCGCAAACTCTCGCTCACCGTGAACAAGGAAGGCGAAATCACCGCCGGCGACATCTCGCTCGTCCAAGGCTACGAGGTGCTGAACCCGAAGCAGGTCATCTGCACGCTCGATAAGAAGCACAAATTTGAAGCCGAGCTCGACGTCCGCGTCGGTCGCGGTTTTGCCACCGGCGACGAAAACAAACGCCCTGATCAGCCGCTCGGTCTGATCCCGATCGACTCCATCTTTTCCCCGGTCACCCGGGTGAAATACGCGGTCGAGAACACCCGCGTCGGTCAGCGCACCGACTACGACAAGCTCATCCTCGAAGTCTGGACCGACGGCCGCCTGACCCCCGACGACGCCCTGCTCCAGGCCTCCGCCATTCTGCGCCATCACCTCGACGTCTTCGTCAACTTCAATGAAGACGTGATCGAGTTCGACGAAACGCCGGCCGGTGTCAGTGAGGAAAACGTCAAGCTGAAGAAGCTGCTCAACATGAGCGTCAACGAAATCGAGCTCAGCGTGCGCGCGGCCAATTGCCTGAACAACGCCAACATCACCACCGTCGGCCAGCTCGCGCAGAAGACCGAGGCGGAGATGCTGAAGTATCGCAACTTCGGCAAGAAATCGCTCAACGAGATCAAGGACAAACTGCTGCAGCTCGGCCTTGGGCTGGGGCAGAAGTTCGATCCGGGTCTGGTCGAGATTCCGATCAATGTCGACGGCGCCAATGGCGCGGCCGAAGAATAAATCGTTAGGGAAAAAATTCGCCGGGAGAAGCAGCTATGAGGCATCAAAATAAAACCGTCAAATTGGGGCGCACCGCCGCCCACCGAAAAGCGTTGCTCGCAAATCAAGTTTGCAGCCTGATCGAGCATCAGCGGATCAAGACCACCCTCGCCAAGGCGAAGGCGGTTCGGCCGTTGGCCGAGAAGATGGTGACGCTGGGCAAGAACGGCTCGCTCCACGCGCGCCGCACCGCCCTCGCCGTGTTGCGGCAGAAGGACGCGGTGAAAAAATTGTTCGATGACATCGCGCCCCGCAGCGCGGATCGCAAAGGCGGTTACACCCGCATCATCAAGCTCGGCCAGCGCAAGAGCGACTCGGCCCCGGTCGCGTTCCTCGAATGGGTGGATGCCGCCGAGGTCGTGGTGGAGGAAACTCCCGCAACCGACAAGGCCAAGAAAAAGAAATCTACCAAGGGCGAAGCGACGCCTGCCGCGGAGAAAAAGCCGGCGGCCAAGGCGAAGAAAACCGAGCCCGACGACAAGAAAAAAGACGCGGATAAATAAGCGGTTCGGCGTCCCGCTTTCGACACGGCCGCATCCCGGCCCCGGCACACCGGGGCCGAGGGCGCCAGCCGGGCTGGTTTTTTAAAACCGTCGTCCCGTTGGGCTTATGCATGGGATGAACCGGGTGGCACGGTCGATGCATAAGGAAGTGGTGTTCAAGAAAGGACATCATGACAAATCAAACACCTGCCACGCAAGTTCACGAAGAAAGCACCTACCAGCTCCTGATGGAATCCGAGGAGAAAGGGCGCGGTCTCGTCGAGGCCTTCGTTTATCTCCTGCTCGTCCTCGCCACCGTCGCGACGATCTACCAATTCGGGCGCGAACCGGTCACCTTCGCCGACATCGGGGTGATGCACGCGCAGAAGGTCGCGGCGTTTCTGTAAACGGTGCCGCTGAGTAAAGCGTCCGCGTTCCCAGGAGCGCGGACTTTACCGGCGCAGTTTCGTTAGGCGCCAGGCCAGTGTGCCATCGGCTGCGATCTCGAGGTGGGCCACGCTGGCCGGCGCGCCGCGGTTGGGACGTGTGACACAGCCGGGATTGAGGAAAAGCACTCCCTCCCGGCGTTCGTTCCGCGGCACATGAGTGTGCCCATGGAGCAGGACATCGATCTTCTCCGGCGCCCGCGCGGGCGGGATGTGCACCAGCCGAAAACGCACGCCGTTCCGGGTCAGATCGAGCATTGGCGGCCAGTCAAAATTCCCGTCGCAGTTGCCGCGCACGAGGCTGACCGGTGGCCCGAGGTTTTCCAGGCTAACGAGCAGGCTCGGAGCGCAGACATCGCCCAGGTGCCAGATCTCATCCGCGCCCTCGGCCAAGGCCTCCAGCTGGTCAGGAAGGTGATTGTGGGTATCGGCCAGGACGAGGATTAGGAGCGACAATTAGAAACCTTCCGGGACCAAATCCGGGCCGACGACTTCCGGCCCGCTCAGGATCCGGGGACCGGAATGACTCGCGCCCGTCGGCGCGCCGTCCGCTTCGTTGTCGGGATCGTGGGTGTAGCTGGCGTGATACCAGACGACGGCATCCTCGTTCAGGAGCGACTCGCCGGTGAGGAATTGGTCGAGATCGGCATCGGTCGGGTCGAATAAGTTGTGTCCGTCATCGATCTCGGCCGCGAGGTTGGTCGGGCCATCGTGCCAATGCAGGAACCACATGTCGCCGTGCGCGTAGTTGTTTGCCACCCCGTCGTTAGGCCCGGGATAGAGATAGTAACTCCGCCGGCCGCCGCGAATCCGGTAATACTTCGCCGCGCTCCCGTTTCGGGAAAGTTTCCGCTCGGTCGCGATCCGGTTCCCGACCCGATCCGCGCGGGCGCCGAGCGGGAGCTCGAAGATTTGGTTGGCCGTGCCATCGACGTCGAAGTCGAGACGGAAATAAACGTGATGGGTATGGCCGAAGCAGGTGCAGCTGTTGGCGGTCCCGCCAAACCCGAAGCGCGGATGGATCGTGCCATTCAGATCGAAGCGCCACTCATGGACATAACGATACCAGCCCGCTTCCATCTCGGTCACGAGGACGACTTCGTTGCCTTCGCGATAGACGGCCACGCCGCGAAAATTTCCGGCATCAATTCCCGTCTCCACCGCGGTCGTGGCCGGTGTCGTTCCGCAGTCGCGAAAGCCAGGCGCCCCGGCGACATCCGTCCCGTCCGCCTGGAACATTCCCTCCTGGTATTGCCAGTCGCGATACGGCCCGCATTCGTTGTCGCTGTATTCCACGTTCAGGATCGGAATGTGCGCTCGCTTCATGACGGAGCGGCCCTTGTATTTGATATCGCGCAGCTCGATCGCGGAGGCATTGGTGCCGGAGGAAACGGAGGGACGCAGCACCAGCATGTCCCACAGGACCGTCTCGTCGGTGTCGAGGACCGTGAGTTGATATTGGCCCGCGGTGCCGCGGCGGGTGGTGGACTGGCCGGCCGAGGGGTTCCCGCAGGTCGCTTCGTTGATTGCGCTCGCAAGGCGCGGCGCGCCTCCCGGGTAACGCTCGACCCTGTTCGTGCCGAGGTTCACCCCGACAATCTCGTGCCGGAGATCTTCCGCGCCCGGCCGGGGAAGAAAACCGACGTTCACGATCCGGTCGTGCCGGCGGCTGCCGTCCGCGTGCAGCTCCTGCACCGGGGGCATAGGCTGGTAAGTGGTGGCCTGGCCCGCGGCAAACGCCGTCTTGAAACCGGGATCGTTCATCAGCACCCCGACCGCGTCCTGGAATTCGGCATCGTCCACCGCCATCGGCATCCAGGCAGAGTCCACCCGCGCCTCGGCTGCGGCGGGTGCGCCTAACGACCCTTCGGCGACAATCGGGCGCAGACCGGTGTAATCGTAATAGACCGCGCGGAAGCGATCCGCCGACGTCGCCTCGGTGTAGAGATGCCGGTGATTCGCGCCCCGCAGCAGCGCCGCGAGGGAGGCGGACCGCGGCAAAAGCTGGTCGACCGCGTCGAGTTGCGCGGGCGACACCCCGACGGGCACGATTTTCACTTGGACGGAGGCGGCGTCGTTAGGCGCGGCGCGCAGGCTCGCGGGAGCGGAGAGAAGAATGAGCGCGCCGGCGCAGAGGAGCCGGCGGACGAGGCGATTTTCGATGGTGGAAGTGATCATGGAAAGAAGCGTTCTGGTTTGGAAGAATGATGATCGTCTCGAACTTTCCCTCGGGTGGCCATCATATTTTCATCCCGTTCCTTTGCGTCCTTCGTGCGAGGCGCTACTGTTCAGACCTGTGTCTTTCAACAACTTCGGGCTTTCCCCGGAAGTCGTGCGGGGAACACAGGCGATGGGCTTTTCCGAGCCGACGCCGATTCAGCTCCGCGCATTTCCAATCATTTTATCAGGTAAGGATTTAATCGGTACCGCCCAAACCGGCACCGGCAAAACCGCCGCCTTCGCCCTCCCGATCATGACCCTGCTCGCCAAGCACGGCGACTTTCGCTGCCTCGTGCTCGAGCCGACGCGCGAGCTCGCGGCCCAGGTCGAGACCGCCTTCCGCGATTACGGGCGCTACACCGACCTGCGCGTGTCCGTCATCCATGGCGGTGTCGGTTACGGCAAACAAAAAGAGGAAGCCGCCGCCGGCACCGACATTGTCTGCGCCACGCCCGGCCGGCTCCTCGACCTGCTCGAGCAGCGCGCGGTCAATTTCCGCAGCGTCAACATCCTCGTCCTCGACGAAGTCGATCGCATGCTCGACATGGGCTTTCTCCCCGACGTCCGCCGCATCGTCGATCAGATTTCGACCGATCGGCAGACGCTGCTTTTCTCCGCCACTCTTCCGCCCGAGATCGAGCGGCTCGCGGGCTGGGTCTTACGCGAACCGGAAGTGATCGAAATCGGCGCCCGCCGTTCCCCGGCTGAGACTGTCACGCATGCGGTCTACCCGGTCGCGGCCGAGCAAAAATACGATCTCCTGATGGCGCTGCTGGAACGGACGAATTTCGACAGCGCGCTGATTTTTTCCCGGACCAAACACGGCGCCGACCGCATCGCCTCCCAGCTCAAACAGGAAAGGCACTCGGTCGCGGTCTTGCATTCCAACCGTACCCAGCGTGAACGGGTCGAGGCGCTCGAAGGTTTCAAGAGCGGCAAATACGAAGTGATGGTCGCGACCGACATCGCCGCCCGCGGCATCGACATCGCCGGCGTGAGCCACGTCATCAATTACGACGTGCCGGAGCACCCGGAAGATTACGTCCACCGCATCGGCCGCACCGGCCGCGCGCAAAAAGTGGGCGACGCCTTCACCCTCATGAACGGCGAAGAATTGCCCGCCCTGCAGGCGATCGAGCGCTTCATTGGCGCAAAAATCCCGCGCCTGAAGATCGAGAATTTTTCCTACGTCTATACCGTTCTTTTCGAGCCGGAGTCCGCCGGTGGGAAGCGCGCCATCGGCGGCGGGCGAACCCACCGCGGCTACTCCTTCGGCCGGCGCCGTCGTTAGGGCCGGGCGATTTTTTTTTGTAGGGCGTTCGCCTGCTCGCGGACCTATTCGGAGCTCCGCCTGCCCAGCCTCAAAGCAGGGCAACCGAAGCGGTCGCCCTACAATCCATCCGACCCCCGCATTGACGCCAGCCTCGGCCTTGCGCGAGACTGCAGCGATGGAATGCCCGATCAATCACGAGGGACCGACGCCACAGTATTACGGCGATTACCTCGGGATCGAGCGGCTGCTCGAGCTGCAGAAACCGCTCAGCCTGCGCGAAGGCAAGCTCATCGCGCATGATGAGATGCTCTTCATCATCATCCACCAGGCCTACGAGCTTTGGTTCAAACAAATCCTGCACGAAATCACCGCCTGCCGGGAAGTTCTGAGCCAGCCGCAGGCCGATGACGACGGCCCGGACATGAACGTCGTCGTCCATCGCCTCAAGCGCGTGGTCGAGATCTGGAAGCTGCTCAACCACCAGGTCGACGTGCTCGAGACGATGACCCCGCTCGATTTTCTCGAGTTCCGCGAGTTGCTCCACGGCGCCTCCGGTTTCCAGAGCAAACAATTCCGCCAGATCGAGGCGTCGTTAGGCCTGGAGATGGAAAACCGTTTTCGCCCGGAATACTACAAGCACACCGAGTTTGGCGGCTTTAACGAAAAGGACTACGCCGAAATCAGCGAAGCTGAAAAACAGCCCAGCCTGCTCCAGATGACGGAGAAGTGGCTCGAACGCATGCCATTCTTCGAGGCGGAGTTCTGGAGTGGTTGGGCGGGAGCGCCGGACGACACCGCGGCTGACTCCTACGGTCCGTTCTGGGCCCGCTACCGAGCCCTTTACGAACAGAGCCTCTCCGAGCGCGACGAAAAGGCCGACTTGTTAGGAAAATTCGACGAAATTTTTTTCAAGACCGGCTGGGGCGCCTTTCGTCCGAGCGCCCTGCGGGCCGCGCTCTTCATTATGCTTTATCGCGACGAGCCGATGTTCCGGCTCCCTTTCGCGCTTCTCAATTCGCTCATCGAAATCGACGAACAGCTCGGCAATTTTCGTTACCGCCACCTCCAAATGGTCCGGCGCATGATCGGCAGCCGGGTCGGGACCGGCGGGAGCAGCGGCGAGCAATACCTGCAGGGCGCGGTGAACAAGAACTACATCTTCAAAGAACTGGCTGGCGTCATCACCTTCCTCATCGAACGCCGCCACCTCCCCGCCCTGCCAAGCCGCT
>JALYQE010000233.1 GCA_030855965.1 Verrucomicrobiota bacterium
GCGCGACCCATTCGCCCTGGCGGAAAAGCGTGTCGTAAACCAGACCGGCCTGTGGCGCGTCCTGCTTCATCTGCGCCAGGTTCCATTCCGATTGGGTGAGCCGTTGCCGATCCTGGTCGCGCGCGGCCAGCTCCATGGTTCCGTCGAGGGCGAAGAGCGGCGCGGCCGCGGCGACCTGCTGGCCGCGTTGCACCGCGAGCTTTTCGACCGTACCCGCGAGCGGCGAGCTGACGTAAACGAACTCGCCTTCGACGTACCCCTGCACCCGGTCGTCCGGCGCCTTCCGGCAACCGGTGAGGAGCAGCAGCGCGATCGTTAGGCAAAAAAGGCCGCTTGCAACGGGCCGGCCCGAATCCTGGAAGGTCTTCATCGTTTTCCTTTCCCCGGCTGGAGCACGCCGCGAAGCACGATCCCAATCACCCCGGCGAAAGCTTCCCGGGGAGAGAGCTGCAGCTCCGCCAGTTTCGCCGGATTCATGATCGCCTGGATCGCGGCCAGGGTGCTCTCGATCATGAGGGTGGCCGGGATGTCGCGGCGGACGTCGCCGGAACGCTGGCCGGCGCGGAACAGGGCGCCGAAATGAGCCTCGATTAGTTTCGCGCGGCGTTTCTGGAGCCGTTCGAAAACGCGCGGTGCTTTCATGCGCATGTCGCGCACGAAGGGCGGCCGCAGCTCGGCCAGCTCCTCCTGCATCGTTCCGAGCATGGCCTGAAGCGCGGCGCCGAAGTCGCCTAACGAACCCGCCTGCACTTCCGCAAGTCGGCTGGAGACGCGGGCGAATTTGTCGTTCAGGACGGCTTCGAGCAGCGCGTCCTTGCCCGGGAAATGCGCATAGAGCGTCTTCTTGCTCACCCCGAGTTCCGCGGCCAGGTCGTCCATCGTGACGTTGCGAAAGCCGTGGTGGAAAAAATGGCCGCGCGCCGCCTCCAGCACCCGGCGCCGCGTCGAGCTCGATCCGCGCCTCGCGCTCGTCGGACGCGGGCCCGCTGATTTTGCCGCGGTTCGCTCCTTATTCTTCGGTTTTTGTGTCATCTCCAATCCTTCTTTCAGCGATCAAGACGAAGGAAACTGATTCAGTATAATCAGTGTCCAAACGGAGGAAAGACCGTTTTTGTCGGGTAATGACGTGCGGCAAACCTGCCCGCCTAATGAATCACTTGGCTTCCCGCAAAACCGTTCGGAGTCGCGGCCAGCAAACAAATGCCGCTTTCCGTTTCGAAGGAGCCGTTAGGATTCGGGCAGGCTGGAGTGCCGCGCCGCGTAATGCTCCGGCCGCGCGATCTCGGGATTCATCCACTCGATCACCGCCGCGAAGCCGAGACTTTCCGGATCGTGATGCAGATAGTCCGGCGCCACCGCCAGCGGGATGAAGCCTTGTTTGAGTTGAAAATTGAGCGTCGAATCGCTCAGCCGCCCGGCCAGCACTTCCGTCACGTATTTTTCCGGCGAGAGCCGGTCGGCGTGGAGATGGTAACCGCAAAGCCGCGCCCCGGCGCGGATGCGGAGCAGGCCCAGCCGGCGGACCAGCTCGCGCCGCGCCGCGTAAATCTTTTTCCCAATCCCGCGGCCCTGTTCGCTGGGCCGGACCATCACCTCGGCGCCGTAGAGGGTGCGGCCGGTACCCGGGTTGTGATTTTGAAATGTCCCGTGGTCGGTAAAATCGCGCCAACTCGCGCGCATGTCGTAATCGTCCCAAGAGACGATCAGGCTCGCCGCCATCCCCACGACGCGGCCGGTCTCCTTCTCTGCCGCGACGAATTGCCCCTCGGGGAAAACCGCCAGATGCGAGCTGAGTTGTTCCACTTTCCACGACGGACTGTCGTGATAAACCTTCTAGGTCGCGGTTTCCGATCACCAGCATGGTGTGGACTCTCGCCTGCTCGGCGTTGGCGATCTTCGCTTTCTGTGATCGCTGCTGGCGCCGAGGCCTCGACGAGGGCGACGAAACGCTTGAGGTCGAGAAAGGAAAGCTGAAACGCCTTCCGGTCGCTCTACGTTTTCGGTTACAGCCCGCACTCGACAGAAAGCACCTCTTTGCACTTCCCGCCGGAGCAGTCGTAGATCGTTGTCGCCGCGCCTTCGTAGTATTGCGAGTGGACGATGACCTCGAGCTTGCCGTCTCCGTTTAGATCGAGCACGGCCGGAATCCTGTAAACATTCGGGGTGGTGGATTCATCTTTTGGGTAAAGTTCGCCGGCGATAAATTCCGTCACCGCCTTTCCCGCCACCACGCGGCGGAGAAGCACAATGGAGTAACTGCCGGGCGCGGGCGTGTCCAGGGGCATATCATTGTCTTGGGTGAAGTAATTTGTCGCGTTGATCACCGCCTCGTCTTCGCCGTCACCATCCAGGTCCACGCGCAGAATTCGCGTGATCTTCACCGTCGGATCGCTAATGCGGCGGGACTCCAGGAATTCGCGAACCGTATCGACATAAACTTGCTGGGTGGGGTCGGCGATTTGCGGCTTGCGGGGCAGGGCGTTCCAGGGCGCGCTCAGAGCGATCACGCCGTCGTTCGGCGTTGACGGTATCGACACCTCTAGCATGTCCGAACACGCCTCCGCGTCGGCAGATTTCGGTTTGTCTGCCGTGGCTTTGCCAACCTCTCCGGTGAGGCCAAAAACGCGAAAGGCGGTGCGCCCCTTCATCGATTTGGCTGCTTTCTCGCCTTGATCCATTTGCCATCGGCGCTGCCGCCGAACAAATAGCCGGTGTCCATTTCGACAATCGGATGAAGAGCGGCGGTGATCGCGGTGGCCGACAGGAGAAGCAGAATCCCGAGAGGCTTCATACGCGCCGATCTTTGATCGACTGGATGATATCTGCAAGGACTTCATCCCGCGGTTTCGCTCCGAGGTTGCCTTGGCCGCGAACGCGCACGCTGACGGCGTTCGCTTCCATGTCGCGGTCGCCGATCACGAGCCCCGCACGTGCGGGATGCACTTTCATTTGCTCGGCGCTGGAGATTTTCGCTTTGACGTGGTCGCTGCTGGCGTTGACTTCGCAACGGCTTTCTTTGGCGCGCAGTTCGGCTTGCGTGGCGCGAAGACCCAGGTCAGCCAACGGTTACCGGAATGAGCGTCATCGTGTCGTTGCCGAAGATGTCGATTACCTTCACGGCGATGGTGTAGCGGCCGGGTTTTTCGTAGGTGTGGGTGGCGCTCTTCAATTCCAGCTCGCGGTTCTGGCGGGTGCGGAAGCTTTGCCACTCGTTTTCGAAAATGTATGCGCCAGTCCCGCGCTTTTCGAATTCGAGCAACTCCTCGCCGGCCATGACCACGCCGGGTAACGCGCCTTCCACGCCCATCGTTTTGGCGACTTTGATGATTTCCTTGCGGCTTTCGTAATCGAAATCGACCGCCCTGTAATCAACCCAGTCGGTCCACTGTTTGGTCAAGATCTCGCGACTGATGACGCCTTCGTTCGTCCGCGAGGAGCGGCGCGTAGGGTGATTCGGGGAAGTTCGGATGAAGCGCCATCGGGTCTCTCCGGCTACGAGGGCCTCCGCTCTTTGATCGACTGCAAAATGTCCGCGATGACTTCGTCGCGCGGCCGGGCGCCAAGGTTGCCTTTGCCGTGTTCGCGGACGCTGACGGCGTTGGCTTCCAGGTCGCGATGGCCGATGACGAGCATGGTGTGCACTTTCATTTGCTCGGCGCTGGAGATTTTGGCTTTGATGTGGTCGCTGCTGGCGTCGAGTTCGGCGCGGACTTGGTGGCCGCGCAGCTCTTGTTGGATGGCGCGGGCGTAGTCGACGATCGCGGGCTCGTCGCCGATGGGTAACACGCGGACCTGCTCGGGGGCGAGCCAGAGGGGGAAGTTGCCGGCGTAATGCTCGATGAGGAAGCCGATGAAACGCTCGTGCGTGCCGAGCGGGGCGCGGTGGATGCAGAGCGGGGTGGCTTCGGTGTTGTCGCGAGTTTTGTATTTTAGGCCGAAGCGCTCCGGGACGGCGAAGTCGACCTGATTGGTGGCGATGGAGAATTCGCGGCCGATCGCGCTCCAGACCTGGACGTCGATCTTCGGGCCGTAGAAGGCGGC
>JALYQE010000333.1 GCA_030855965.1 Verrucomicrobiota bacterium
GGAGCGCGACCCGCACGGGATTGGTCAGCATGATCAACCCGTAGCCGAGGAGCATCCCGAGCAGCGGGTAGACACGCGGCACCTCGGAGAGCATCGGGAAAATCTCCGCCTAACGAATCAGGCCCCAGTGCCGGGTGAAGGGCCAGTAGACGAACAAGCCGCGGCCGACCAGGTTCTCCTCCGGCACCGGGCCCCAGTAGCGGCTGTCGAGGCTGTTATAGCTGTTGTCGCCCATCGCGAAATAAGTGTGCGGCGGGATAACGAACGGGCGCGCCGGCGAACCGAGAAAAGTCGGTCCCGGCGCATAACCCTTGTAGCGGCCCTCGGTCGACATCACCCGGCGCAGGCCAAAGCTCTTGGCCAGTTCGCCGTTGACGTAAAGCTTGGGCGAATCGATCCGCAGTTCGTCGCCCGGGGTCCCGGTCAGGCGCTTGATGTAAAACGGCGCGCCCGCCTGCGGATCCTCCCGAATCCCGAGGATCTGATTGGTCCGGAAAACAAAAACGTCGCCCTGCTTCGGAAGAACGAAATTGTAGCTCAACTTATCGACAAAGACCTGGTCGCCGGTATCGACCGCGCCGCGCGCGATCACCTGTCCCTGGTGATAAGTGTTGCCGGGATAAACCTGGAAATCCTGCCGCAAAATCTCCGGCGGCGCATAGACGGTGAAACTCTGTTGATCGCAAATGATGCGCGAGAGGGTGAAGAAGAAGAACATCTTCTTCGGCGTCACTTCGATGACCGTGTTCTCCGCGCCCGAGACGACGTCGATGTAGTTCCGGCCGAAGGCGACGAATTCGAAGGTCTGTTGGAGGATGTTCGGCGCGGGATTGGTCATGGGGTGGCCGATGATGCCGTTGAGCGTCGGCTGCATCGAGCCGGTCGGGATTTTAAAAGGCTGAATGAAATAGGAGCGGATGCCGATCGCGACCACGATCGCGACCAGGATAACTTCGACGTTCTCGCGCCAGATGGCCTCCCGGTGCGGCGGGGTGTGCTGGGTGAGGAGGGTGTCGAGCCGCTCGGATTCCTCGTGGGTCGTGCGCTGGTCGCGCGCTTTCATTGCGGCCTGGACTTTTTCGATCTGGCCGCGCAGCTCGGCGATGACCGGTTCGGTCAGGCGATCGCGCCGGTAGCGCAGCAACTTTTCCGCATGGCGGACGAGAAGGTGACTGTGCTTGATGTAGCGCGGCTCGAACATTGGGCGAAACGCTAGCTGAGGAACTTGGTTTGCAAAGCGTCATTGTGCGGCCTGCGGTCACTCTTTCCGGGGAGCACGGGCTGCCAACCCGTGGGCCGGTGCAGCCTGCACCGGCGGGCTTCGGCGCGGCCTGCCTAACGAAACGGCGGACCTCGGAGATCGAGTTTTTCGGCAGGGAAGTTTGCGATGGCAGACTGCCTTCGCCGACGGGCTGGCAGCCCGTGCTCCCCGGAATTCCGCGGCGACGCGGCTGGTCTTGCGCGAGGGGCATCGGTCTCCGGCTGGAAACCATGATGCTTGTCCTATTACGTCGACTTCAGGACCTGGATGAACGCTTCCTGCGGGATGTTGATGCGGCCGATGCTCTTCATCCGCTTTTTCCCTTCCTTCTGCTTCTCGAGCAGCTTGCGCTTGCGCGAAATATCGCCGCCGTAGCATTTCGCGGTCACATCCTTGCGCAGGGCGGAGACGCTCTCGCGGGCGATGATCTTGCCGCCGATCGCCGCCTGGATCGCGACCTGGTAGAGTTGGTTCGGAATCACTTCCTTGAGCTTCGCCGCCATCTGCCGGCCGCGCGCTTCGGCGCGGTCGCGATGCACAATCATGGAAAAGGCATCGATCGGTTCCCCGTTCACGAGCAGGTCGAGCTTGACCAGTTTGTCGGCGCGATGGCCGGCATGCTCGTAATCCATCGAGCCGTAGCCGCGCGTGATGCTCTTAATCTTGTCGTTAAAATCGACCAGGATTTCGTTCAGCGGCAGCTCGCAATGGAGCATGACGCGGCGGGCATCGAGCGTCTCGGTGTGATCCATCGTGCCGCGCTTTTCCAGGATGAGCTGGAGGAT
>JALYQE010000350.1 GCA_030855965.1 Verrucomicrobiota bacterium
TTTGCCGCAACGTTTTTGCCGCGGCGCTGCAATTGCCCGGCCGCGAGCGGGCGCGCCACTTTTGTTTTCCAAAGCTGCCCGTGGAGCATGGCGCGCCCGATCTGCGCCTGGTCCATCCCCTGCGAAGAGGCCAGCCCGCGAAACTCGTGCAGCAGATAAAAAAGAGCCAGGCCCGCAACGAGTGCGACGACAAGCGCCCGGCGGAGCCAGGCAGCCGCGGCCCCAACCTCGAGGAAGTGAATCAGGCGCTGAATCGCGTCAGCGGACCCGGGCATAAGGAAGAAGGTTCAAAACGTCACGACTCGGATTTCTCTTCATCCATCGCGTTGATCTTACGATGAAAGGTCCGGCGGCTAATGCCCAGCTTCTTCGCCGCGGCAGTGATGTTCCCTTTCCTAGCGGCGAGGGCTTGCGCGATCAGACGTTTTTCAGCCGCGTGGAAGTCGAGCGGACGGGCGCTTTCGTCAAACGACTGGGTGCGGGTGCCGGGCGCCGGGGCGGCTTTGCGCACGGCGGCCGGCCGATCGCGCACCGTGATCCGGGCGCGGCTCGCCAGAGCTTGAGCGCGGTGACGGCCGAGACTGGACCGACATTCTCCACCGCGCGCCCTCCATCTGTTCTGAAAATCTTTATTCTGCTCGGTCACGGCCTAATTTGAAACACTCAAAGGTAATTGGTAAACGAGAAACTCCCTCGACTCGCAGAAGCTCGTCATCGGGCGGGCCTGTTCGACTGGCGGACCTTCGCGGAAAGTTAAATCGCTAAGGCGCTGCAGCGTTTGAAAGGCGGTCTTAACGAATCACGTGGGCTTGGCCAAAGCGCAGGCTGGACTTTGGCGCGACATTTTGCTTGGATCGCGATGTGCCTGCTGCTGATGACGGGGGTTCCCTGAGTGCGATTGGCTTGAGCGCGCAAAACGGGGCGATCGCATTTGCGACCACTCATTGGAGCGTGGTGCTAAGCGCGCAAGGTGAATCGCCGGCGCCAGAAAAAGCGCTTGAGACACTTTGCCGCACTTATTGGCGGCCAATTTACGGCTTCGTCAGGCGACAGGGCGCTGGACCAGAGGAGGCGGAGGATCTCACCCAGGGTTTCTTCGTGCTTTTATTGGAGCGCAAAGATCTGAATGCTGTTCGCAGGGAAAAGGGGCGATTGCGTTCTTATCTACTTGCTTCGCTCAAACATTTTCTGGCCGACGAGCGACGCTGTGCGACGGCAGTCAAGCGAGGCAAAGGCCAGTGGCTGATTCCGCTGGACGAGCTTCGCGACAACCAGCGCATCGACCTTGAGCGGAGCGACAGATTGGCGGCTGACCAAATTTACGAACGCCGCTGGGCGTTGACCGTTCTCGAGCAAAGTATTCACGCACTTGCGTGAGGAGTATCGCAATGCGGGCAATTTAAAGTTTTTTGATCAGATGAAGAAAATGCTCATGGACGAACCTGACCGCCCCTCGCAAGCCGAAATTGCCACTGAGTTCGGCATGACTGAGAATGCAGTGAAGCAGGCGTTTTACCGATTTCGCCAGCGTTACCAATTCTTGTTGCGGGAGGAGATTGCCCACACAGTTGCCATTCCCAGCGATATTGAAGATGAGCTACGCCATCTAATCGCTGTGGTACGTGCGTAACCTGTCATAGAATTTTACGCAGTACAAGAGGGGGGAGCACGAGCGACTCTCTTGAAAATGACGAGCGTACTTAGACTTTGCCCAAAGTGCGGCGCGGAAATCCCGGCCGACGCGCCGGAAGGGGGCTGTCCGGGCTGCCTTCTCGAGACCGGTCTTGGTGCACTCACGAACGAGGAGGAGGGGCCGCCGGGTCCAACACCAGCACGCCACAGTAGGGAGAGAACCGCGCGTTCCGTGGAGATGTTGGGAGACTTGGGCGATTACGAACTGCTGGAGGAAATAGGTCGGGGCGGTCAGGGCGTAGTCTATCGGGCGCGGCAGAAAAGTCTTAACCGCACCGTTGCATTAAAAGTAATTGGACTTGGCCAATGGGCCACGAAAGCACACCTCAAGCGCTTCCGTCTGGAGGCGGAAGCAGCGGCCAGCCTTAAACATCCGTGTATCGTCCCAATTCATGAAGTCGCGGAGCGCGACGGCTGCTGCTACTTCAGCATGAATCTGGTCGAGGGGGGACAACTCGATGAAGTTGTCAGGCGCGAACCGATGCCGATCGCTCGGGCAGCGGAACTTATCGCGAAGCTGGCTCGCACCGTGCACTACGCGCACGAGCACGGCATCCTTCATCGTGACATTAAACCGGGGAACGTGTTGCTGGATGCAAATGGCGAACCGCATCTCACCGATTTCGGGCTGGCCCGGCTGATCGAAACGGAAAGCACCGTCACGCGCACGATGGAAGTGCTAGGCACGCCCAGTTACATGGCGCCGGAACAAGCGGTGGGAAACAACGCGGCCGTCGGTAGCGCCACAGATGTTTACGGGCTTGGCGCTGTCTTCTACCAGTTACTCACCGGTCAGCCGCCTTTTGCTGGCGCTACCACCTTCGAGACGATCAAGTTACTCCTGGATACCGAGCCGCGACCTCCGCGCCTGCTGAATCCGAAAATAGATCGCGACCTGTCAACGATCTGTCTCAAGTGTCTCGAGAAAGATCCGCAACGCCGCTACTCGTCTGCTCTCGCCCTGGCCGAAGACCTCGAGCGCTGGCTAAAGCACGAGCCGATTCAGGCCCGGCGCACTGGGATTTTCACCCGAGCAAGCAAATGGGTGCGACGAAATCCAACCAGCGCGCTCCTGGCCGCATGTCTGGTCGCGTTGGCAGCGGCAAGCGGCTGGATCGTTTCGAAAAGTGAATTAATCCCGCAACCGTTAACAACCGGAATCGCCGTGCTGCCGTTTCAAAACCTCAGCGAGCAGAAAGAAAACGCGGTCTTTGCCGATGGTGTGCAGGACGATATTTTGACCAGGCTGGCGAAAATCGCCGATCTAAAAGTCATCAGCCGGACCAGCGTGATGGAGTATCGCGGCAAGCGAAACATGCGCCAGATCGGTGATGCGCTACGCGTGTCTCACGTGCTGGAAGGCAGCGCACGCAGGAACGGCAGCCGGATTCGTTTAAACGCGCAGCTGATCGACACGCGCACCGACACTCACGTCTGGGCAGAGCAATACGATCGCGATTTGAACGACCTGTTCGCAATCCAAAGTGAGATCGCGCAAAAAGTCGCCGAGCAGCTTCACGCCAAAATCTCGGCTGCTGAAAAAGTGCCCTTAAGCGCGAGCCGACCGCCGATCTGATTGCCTACGATCTTTATTCGCGCGCCAATGATATTCTTTTAGCGAATCCGACAACGGATTTCGTAAAGGCAATCGATCTGCTGAACCAGGCTGTCGCGCGCGATCCATCGTTTCTGGAGGCGTATTGCAGGCTCGCCTTCGCTCATGACACGCTTTATTTCAATGAGATCGACCATACGCCGGCGCGGCTGGCGATGGCGAAGGAGGCAATCGATTCCGCGTTTCGTCTCAAACCGGATTCGAGCGAAGCGCACTTCGCACGGGCGGTGCATTTTTATCGAGGCTACCGCGATTACGATGGTGCCCTGGCCGAACTGGAAGTCGCCCGGCAGACTCTGCCTAACGACGCGCGGATATTTCAAATGATGGGGTTTATCCAGAAGCGGCAGGGACGCTGGGAAGAGTCGCGGCGGAACCTCGAACGGGCAGCTGAGCTCGACCCGCGGGACATTGAAACGCTGCGGGCGATTGCAGGCAATTACGCGGCGTTTCGGCGCTATGATGAAGCAAAATCCTGGTCCGCCCGTGCTCTGGCTGTCGCCGGACCCGACAATGTTTTCATGAAGCTAGAGCTTCCGAGTTTGGAAATGAGATGGAACGCCAATACCCGGCCATTGCATCAAACAATCGAGTCAATTCGGGCGACAAATCCCGCTGCTGTTACTTCAACTATCGCCCTGAATTGGCTCATTTGCGCACTGGCCGAACGCGACGCCGCTGCCGCAACAGATGCCTTGAGCGCGCTGGGCGAAACGGAAATTGGGTTTGGCGACCAGGTCTTTTTCAATCGTGAATTTGTAGAAGGCGTTATCGCGCGCATGACAAACGATGAGCACAAAGCGCAGTTGGCTTTTACTGCTGCACGCGCGGAGCAGGAGAAAGTTATCCAGGCTCAACCAGAGTTCGGCCCGGCGTGGTGCGTGCTGGGTTTGATCGACGCCGGACTGGGCCGGAAAGAGGAAGCGCTGCGCGAAGGCCGGCGCGCGGTTGAGCTTCTTCCCATGGAAAAAGATGCGGTCGTTGGCAGATCCCTGGTAAGATATTTGGCCGTAATCGCAGCGTGGGTTGGCGAAAAGGATCTCGCCTGCGAACAACTGGCCATCGCCATCCGTTCACCCAGCTCCATGTATGGCGATTTGAAACTGATGCCGTTCTGGGATCCGTTGCGCGGCGAGCCGTGCTTCGAGGAGATCGTCGCCTCCCTCGCGCCAAAGAAGTAGTGAACAGGTAGCGGCGATTGACCCATATCGCCTATTGCTGGTGGGGCGAGACTCTGTCGAGCCGACGAATTCGCCCTGAGCGGGCGCTAATCCGAGACCTCTGGTTTCCGCGGTCTCCCAAAAACACCTCGTTTTTCGCGTAACCTTCCGCCGGATTTTACGCATTACACCGTGAACGGCCAGAAATGACCCCGAAAGCCTTCGGGGCCGAAGAAGGCCAAAACAAAAAGAAGGAAATTGGAGATTAAAACTATGAATAAACTAACGAAAACAACAACGAGCTTCCTGCTCTGTGCGCGTGCATTGGTCAGCCTTGTCGCTATCGCGATAGTCTTGGCCATGCCCGGCGCTGCTTTGGCTGACGGCGAGGCGCAAGTATGCGGCCCGCAGACGCTACACGGCTCCTACGCGTTCTCCGCCCACGGATTCAACATCGTTGATGGTGCCGCTCAACCCCTGGCCATCGTTGAAAAGATTCAGTTCAACGGAGACGGTACGGCCTCCGTTCCATTCGCGACACTTAGCATCAATGGCTTCATTGTTAAAGTACCGCCCGGCGGGCTTGGGACCTACACCCTAAAGCCCGACTGTACCGGTACCCTCACGTTTGATGGCCCGATTAACCTGGACATCGTCGTCCGGCAGGACGGAAAAGTGCTTTGGATGATCCAGACCGATACAAACACTGTCTTGGAGGCCAGGGTAGAACGGGTGGGACGTTAAGTTTGCGAACATCTCGTCCATCACTGCGAGGGTACTCTGCTTACACCCTTTGCAGTGATGGGCTCTGATCATCAGAAATACCGAGGCGTAAACTCAGAACATGCTCCTTCTTCCGGACCCATGACGGCAGCTGCACATCTGCCGTCTCTCCGGGGGAAGGAGCCCGCCAAATTTACGAAATAAACTAACTTAATCGGGAACGACTACGTCGGCGCTACTGAGAATCTGATGAAGTTGAGCGCCGCTTGTTCTCGGTCGGCTCCGGTGTTTCGGCCTTAGTTCTCCCTACATTCATTTCGTTGATCTTACGGTGCAAGGTTCGGCGGCTAATGCCTAGCTTTTTCGCGGCGGCCGTGATGTTGCCTCTCGTCGCCGCCAGGGCCTGCGCAATGAGCCGCTTCTCGGTCGCATGCAGGTCGAGCGGGCTGGCGGTTTCGTCGAAGGTGTGCGCGCGTGTGCCTGGCGCCGGGGCGGCTTTGCGCACCGCGGCGGGCAACTCGCGCAAGGTTACCTTTGCGCCTGTCGCCATCACCACCCCGTGCTCAATCGCGGTCCGCAGCTCGCGCACGTTGCCCGGCCAGTCGTAGGCCAGTAGCGTATTCATGGCGTCGGCCGTGATATCGAGGAGCGGCCGTTCATTTGCCTTCGAGAAATGCCGCAAAAACGCACGCACCAGGAGCGAAATATCTTCCTTCCGCGCGCGCAGCGGCGGCATCGTGATCTTGACCACGTTGAGCCGGAAGTAGAGATCGTCGCGGAATTTTCCCTCGCTCACCAGCGTCTCGAGATTCTTGTTCGTCGCCGCAATC
>JALYQE010000239.1 GCA_030855965.1 Verrucomicrobiota bacterium
TTTTTGAGGAACCCGAGGACTGGAAAATATTTCAGGGCAACGCGCATCTCGAACCGTGGACCGGCGGCATTCACTCGCTCGGCAGTCTCTTCATCGTGCGCGACCCGAGCTTTAAGTTTTCCAACAATTCGTTAGGCCACGAGATCGCGCACCTCATTCTCTTCCGGGTTTACCAGCGGGTCCTGCCGCGCTGGCTCGACGAGGGTTTTGCCGAATACATCTCGCGCGTCGCGCGCGCCAGCTACCAACGCGCCCGCCATTACAACGCGCGGCCTCATTCCGTCTCGATTCCGGCGGAAGTGTTCATTCCGCTCGCCCGCCTGACTACGCTGATCGATTACCCGGCGGGCCCAGAAATTAAAACCTTCTACCAGGAATCCGAGCGGCTTGTCCGTTTTCTTTCCGCTGCCGACCCGGCGGCCTTTCGCGGGTTGCTCGACGCCGTCGCGCGCGGGGAAGCGTTCGACACTGCTTTGTCCCGCCATTACTCTGGCCGCTTCTTCGATGTCGACGCGCTGGAAAAAGAATTTCTCCCCTACGCCTCGAAGGACGCGGAGGCTTTGGCGGCTTCGCGGTAAGGGGCGCGCTCTCGGTCTAGGCGGGTTGTGCATCGCTTCCGCGGTCGCGCTCCACGCGCAATCGCCCTCGCCCTCCTGGCCATTTCCGAGCGGCTCCCCGGCCGCCGCCGCAACGCCCGCGCTTCCTCGCGCCACCCCGCCTCCCTACGACGTGCCGCTCCGGCAGGTACGCTGGGAGGATTTGACGAACCACGAGATCAGCCCCGCCGGCGCCCAGGCCTTGGCGATGCAACCGGCGCAGTGGCGCCAGGGCGAGACCGACCACTTCATCATCCATTATCGCGGCATGAGCGACGCCCTGCAGGTCGCGCGCGAGATTGAGTTCGATCTTTGGCATGTCGCGCAGTCGTTAGGCGCGGAACCCGGGCAATACGCCCGCAAATCGCACGTTTACATTTTTCGCGGCAAGAAGGAGTGGCAGAAATTTCTCTTTCAAACCCGCCTGCCAGAATGGGTGCACAGCTTCGCTTTGCGCGACGATCTCTTCCTCGAGCTGCGCGCGGCTGAGGGCGGCTTCGATTCCCACACCCTCGCCCATGAAACCACCCACGCGGTTGTCGCCCGCATCTACGGGCATCGCTCCTGGCCGCTTTGGCTGAGCGAAGGTTTCGCCGAATACATGGGCGGCGCCAGCGTCGCGGCCCGGAATTCGCGCTCGGCGCGCTCCAGCCATCGCAAATTGCCCTTCGCGGAAATGACCATGGCAGAACTGTTCGCCGCCCAGCGGTACCCCGAGGCCCCGCTGGAAGTCGCCCGGCTTTACGATACGAGCGCGAAATTCGTGCGCTATCTCTTCAATAAATATCCGCCGGAGTTATTTCCGAAGTTTGTCGAGCGGGTCCTGACGGAGGCTTCGCCCGCGGCGGCGCTCGTGGAAATTTACGGCAGCGAATTCTCGGATATGGCAGACTTCGAAAAACGTTTCAGCCGTTTCACCCGTTGATGAAAGCCAAACCTGCCCGCAAAACCTCCCATATCCACGCCGTCGTCGGCTCGGATGAGAGCGCGGTCAAGACCGCCGCGGCTGAGCTCGCCGTCCAGCTCACGCCGCCCGACGCGGGCGATTTCGGGGTGGAAACGATCGATGGCTGCGCCGACAACGCCGACCAGGCGGCGGCCCGGATTCGGTCCGCGATCGAGGCTTTGCAGACGCTCCCGTTTTTCGGCGGCGGGAAACTCGTTTGGTTAAAGAATGCAAATTTCCTCGGTGACAACAAAATCGGCGGTTCCGCCGCGGTCCAGGATGCGCTCGATGAACTCCGCGCCGCGCTCGAGGGTGACCTCGGAGGCGGGGAAGTGAGATTCCTCCTCAGCGCGCCGGAAGTGGACAAGCGCCGGTCCTTTTACAAAGGCCTCGCGAAACTGGCCGAGCTCAAAGTCTTCGACAAACTCGACTCCAATCGCAGCGGCTGGGAGGGAGCCGCGCTCGACCTCGTGCAGTCGTTAGGCCGGGAACGCCAGCTGCGGTTTGAGGAGGAAGCGCTCGATCTCTTCGTTCTCCTCACCGGCGGCGACACCCGCACGATCAATAACGAGCTGGAGAAGATCGATCTTTTCCTCGGAGAAAAGGAACGCCGCGTCCGCCTCGAAGATGTCCGCACCCTCGTCCCGCTCTCGCGCGCCGGGGTTGTCTTCGAGCTCGGCAACGCCCTCGCCGCGCGCCATCTCCAGCATGCTCTCGCGCTCGTTAGGCGATTGCTCGACCAGGGCGAATCGGCCATCGGCATCCTGCTCGTCGCCATCATCCCGACGGTCCGCAATCTCCTCCTGGCCAAGGATCTCATGCAGCGCCATCGCCTGCCCAAGCCGGGCGCGCCTTTTTCCTTTATCTCGACTCTGAACCGCCTCCCGGCCGAGGCGACGGCGCATTTGCCGCGAAAAAAAGACGGCTCGATCAACGGCTACTCGTTAGGCATCGCCGCCATGCAGGCCCATCGCTTCGAGACCACGCGGCTCGTCGCCGGGCTGGAAGCCTGTCTTACCGCCAACCTGCAGATCGTCAGCAGCCAACTCGACCACGAGCTGATCCTGAACCAGGTGGTGGTGAAGCTGCTGGTTTAAACCGCGGCCGCTTCCGTCTGCTTGCGCGCGAGCGGTCCGATCCAGGGAATGTCCCAGCGCACGCCACTGAACGCCTTCACGATCGCAATGATGAGCACGATCAGGAAAGCGATCGAGACAAAGACCCAGACCAACCCCCAGAGGACCGCCAGCAGGCCGCCGATCACCGGAATCGCCCGCAGCAACCAGGAAAGGAGCTGCGCCACAAACCCAAACAAAAACCAAGCCGCGCCGAAGATGATCGATTGCATGGCGTAGAAGCGGACAAACGCGTCGCGCTTCTCCAGGAGATAAAAAATGATCCCGCCCACGAGCGGAAAACAAGCCATCGCGGCTGCGACGTTGGAAGGCAGCCCGGTGGAAGTGGGACGCGCGCTCGCGTCGTCCTCGCTCCGCGGCGGTGGCGGGGCTGGCGCAACGGGATCAATCGGATCGGCTGGATCAGGCATCCTTCTATTTACAAAGGCCGGGGGAGCTGAGCAAGCTTTGGCTGGCCGTCGGATTTCACTTACGGAAAAGGGCGTGAGGATGATACGGTGCGAATCTTCGAAAATTTGAGTATGAAAAGTTCTCTGCGCGCTTTCACCTTGATCGAACTGCTGGTGGTCATCACGGTCATCGCGATCCTGGTCAGCATCGCGTTGCCGGTCTTCAGCAGCGTGCAGGAAAAGGCGCGCGCCACGCAGGACATGAACAATCTTCGCCAGCTCGGGATCGCCACCCAGACCTACCTCAACGACAACGACAGCATCCTCTTTGTGCCCGAACCGGCGGCGAGTCCATGGATGAAGAGCCTGCATCCGAAATACCTGCCGGCTTGGAAGATTTTTCAATCGCCATTTGATAAACGGGCTCCTTCCGAAGACGAGACGACCGCGCCGGTGAGCTACGGCATTAACTTGAACGGGGCCGGGATTTCCACGGACAGAATCGCTCGCCCGTCCGCTTTCATTCTCTTCGCGCCGTCACAGAAACGGGGCACCACCGTCGGCTTTCCCGGCACCGCCGCCGCCAGCGTGACCGTCCTGAAGGATGGGGGATCGAGCGGAACGGCCACGGGCGGCACGCATAACCGCCGGGGCCGGATCAATGCGCTCTTTGCCGATTTGCACGCCGACAGTCTCACCTGGACCGCTTTCAAAACGGATACCGGCGCGCCGGGCGATGACGCCAACTTCCGCTGGGTTCCGACCGGACCGGGACCGTGAGGACGGTCGAAGTCCGCGCCGGGCGGCAGCGCTATGAAGTGCTGATCGGGGCCGGGTTGCTGGCCCGGGTTGGGCCGCTCGTTAGGCAAGTTTTTCGCGGCGAGCGCTGCGCGGTGGTGACGGATGCCAACGTCGCGCCGCTTTTTGGCGAGGCGGTGTGCGCGAGCCTGCGCGAGGCGAATTTTCGGGCGGAATTGATCACAGTCGCTCCCGGCGAAGGCTCGAAATCGCTCGCCCAGGCCGGCGCGCTTTGCGAGCAACTCGGGGCGGCCGGGCTCGATCGCTCTTCTTTTCTGGTGTCGTTAGGCGGAGGCGTGATCGGCGACCTCGCCGGCTTTGTTGCCTCGATTTATCTGCGCGGCATTCCGTACCTTTCCCTCCCGACCACGCTCCTCGCGCAGGTGGACAGCTGCATCGGCGGAAAGACCGGGGTCAATTCCGGCGCGGGCAAAAATATGATCGGCGCCTTCCATCATCCCGCCCTTGTCGTGGCCGATCTCGAGACGCTGTGGACCCTGCCGAAGCGGATCTGGAACGAGGGCTTCGCGGAGGTGATCAAGCATGGCATCATCCACGACGCCGAGCTTTTCGCGCTGGCCGCGCAGACCTCCGAGCCGGCCGATCTCGGCGCGCTGATCGAGCGCAATCTCGCGCTCAAGGGAGCGATCGTGGCGGCCGACGAACGCGAGCAAACCGATGTTCGCGCCCTGCTTAATTTTGGCCACACTATCGGTCACGCCATCGAACACGCGGCCGGTCCCGGGCCGATGCTGCACGGCGAAGCGCTCAGCCTCGGGTTGATCGCCGCCGCCGCCGTCTCCGTGCGGCGCGCCGACTTGTCGTTAGGCCAGGCCGGGCAGATTCGGGCCGCGCTCGCCCTGCATCATCTGCCGCTCAACCTGTCGGCGGATTTTCCTCGCGAAAAAATCTTCGCGGCGCTGGCCCGGGACAAAAAATTCGAGAACGGCCGCATCCGTTTTATCGTCGCGCACGAGATTGGCCGAGCCAGCGTTTCCGACGAGGTCACGCTGGAGGATTTGCAAGCCGCCGTGGCGGAACTTTAGCGGGCTAACCGACCCCGCCTAGAGCGGCCGCGCCTTCTTGAAATAAGCGAGAACGCCTTCCACTACGCTGTCGGCATATTCCCGGTAAATGCTCGGTTGTTTTTTCCCCGCCACCTTGCGCGTGCCTTCGTAGTCGCCCGCCTTCACCCGCACGAAAACCGGGCGGCTGTTCATGACGTAGGGCTCGAGATAAATTGTCGGGCAGCGGTAGAGCCGCGTCGCCATCAGGTTCCGGGCAAAAACGTAACCGCTCGCCCCGACCGGGGTGACGTTCTCGGTTTTATATTTGTAGGGCGGCAACCCGGTGGCCTTGGCCATGGTGCCGGCGATCGTCTCGGCCATCTCCAATTCCTGCGGGAATGAGCGGCTCAGGAGTTTCTGCAACATCTCGAAGCGTTCGTCGTCCAGTTCCAGCTCGGGCGCCAGATAGGCGCCGTTCAGGAGGACGTGCAGGTGATTGTTAGGCACGAGCGCCGGGCGTTGCGGATCGCCCCAGGGCTCGGCGTTAAAGTGCAGGCAGAGGACGAGGTCGGGCTGGAGCCGGTAATTGACCAGGCTGGCGCGGCGGCGGATTTCGCTGTTGCGATAAAAGAGCACCTCGCGCTGCCAGCCGACGGTGTGTTCTTTCTCCGGGTCGGCCGGCCCGTCGAAATTTTCCCGCGGATCGGTCACCCCGGCGCGGAGAAGGAATTGGCGCGCGACCTCCTGGAAATCCGACGGCCGATAAGGCGTGACCGGCTCGTCGTTCTCGCGCAGTAACGACACCTTCGCGCCTAACGACCGCAGGCGCTCGGCGAGAAGTTTCGCCACCCGCAGAGTCATCTCGCCTTCCTGCACCGGCGGGGCGTCGCCGATCTTGAACCAGCGCTCTTCCATTTTCGCCCAGCTCCCGCCGAGATGGCCGGGATCGAGCGCGATATGGTAGCCCGAGAGCGGTCCCGCGCTCGTGGCGGGCGGGAGGACGCCCGGCGCCGTCCAAAAATGCGGACTCGGCAACCGGTCGGCCGCGTTTTTGACGAAACGAAGGACGAAATACTCCGGCTTGCCGGCGGTGGTCGCGATCCGCACCTGATCGGGCTCGATCTTGATCAGCTCCGGGTTGTAGCCGTGCGAGGCGTAGACGTGCTCGAGCAGGTTGACGAATTCGCCGTGGGTGATGGTGGCCTGGTAGCGCTCCAGCTCGCTCCAGTCCGGCTTGCGCCCGAGGGTGCTCAGGTTGGTCGAAGATTCGTCGGGCAGGACTTCGTCGACCGCGGGTGCGACCGGCGCGCCGAGAAAAAAAACGAGCGCGAGCCCGCACGTGAAGAGAGAACGAAACATCAACTTGGGATTTTCGAGTTTAATACGATCATCGCGCCATGCTCACGATTCTTTTCCTCGGCGACATCGTCGGCGAGTCCGGCCGCAGCGCGGTCATCGCCCGGCTGCCGGAATTGAAACGGGAATTGAACTTGGATTTCATCATCGTGAACGGGGAGAACGCCGCCGCTGGACGTGGCATCACCCCTAAAATCACGATCGACCTCCTGCGCGCCGGGGTCTCCGTGATCACGACCGGCGATCACATCTGGGACCGGAAGGAGATTGTTTCCTTCATCGACACCGAGCCGCGGCTGCTCCGTCCGCTGAATTATCCGCCGGGCGCGCCGGGCACGGGCACGATCGTGCTCCAGACGCCGAAGGGCAAAGTGGGCGTGATCAACGTCCAGGCGCGCACTTTCATGCAGCCGATTCTGGAGAATCCATTTCCGCTTTTGGACGCCGCGGTGAACGAAATGCGCGCGCAGACGTCCAACATCATCGTCGATGCCCATGGCGAAACCACGAGTGAGAAAATTGCGATCGGCCGTTATCTCGACGGCCGCGTCTCGGCCGTG
>JALYQE010000371.1 GCA_030855965.1 Verrucomicrobiota bacterium
CGATCCGGAATTTCATTACGTCATGGACGACCTGCAACGGCTGCGCAAGAAGCTGGACGAAAACCGGATTTCGCTGAACGAAGACGTGCGCCGGAAGGAAGTGGATGAACAGAAGGCGCGGAAAGAAGCACGTTCCAAGGAACGTCTCGCCCGGCAGGAAGAAGAGCCGAGCATTTACCGCGTCACCCTTGAAACGATCGACGCGCCCAAGCTCGAGCTCATCATGTATCCCGGCAAAGTCGCCGAGGCTCGGAGCAAGGGCAGCCTGAAGGTGGCGCCGGAAGCCGCGCCGGATGCCGACGACGATCTCGATCCGAACGGCGACCTGACCGGCGGCGATGAGAGCAAGGCCGCCGCGATCGACCCGGAACGGGACGAGGCGCTCAATATCCTGAGCGACCTGGTGCAACTCACGGCCGGTCCCAAGACCGCCAGCGCCGCACGCTAGTTCGTTAGGGAAATTCTCGCCGGGACTGGAGGGCATCGCTTTGTCGATGCCGCGGGGGTGGGCGTGGATTGCAAGAGAGACCCACTCGACATTCGCGGAAGCGACAAAGCGCTTCCCTCCAGGGCTCCAGGGCGAGAACGTGCCGGGGCGGGAAGAGCGGTCGGAAAGATGGGCGGAGAAAGCGGTCTTTTTGCCTTCCGGCGCGCCACCTCATCGCCGGATAAAACCATCGACGGCCGCGAGAGCGCTCTGCTATATTCGTCGCCCATGAATCGACTCGTTAGGCACGCGCAGCTTTTTTCCGCGTTGCTTTTCGTGGTCGCAACCTGCGCCAGCTCGCGGGCGCAGGAGGCCCCGCCAGACCTCGCGACCGCTTACGCCGGGGCGATGGCGGAGTTCCAGGCCGGCAATTACGTCAAGGCCGCCGCCGCCCTCGAGGCACTCGTCGCGCGGGTCGACGTCACGCCCCAGGTCGAACCGATTTTTTACACCATCGGCTCGGCCTATTTCAACGCGGGCGATTATCCGAAGGCGATCGCCGCTTTCAAAAACTACCAGGCGAAATTCCCCAAGGGCGCGCATGCCGGTGGCGCCGCATTTGCCATCGCGCAGTCCAACCTGCTCAGCAAAAATTACAAGGAAGCCGCCGCCCAGATGGCCGCCCTGGAAAGCGACCCGGCCTTGCGCGAACAGGCGCTGCTGTTCGAGGCCGAAGCGCTGAAAGCGGCGGGCAACATCGACGGAGCGATCGCCGCCCTGGTCAAACTGACCGGGCAGGAAATTCGCAATGCCGACGCCATGCGGGGCGCGACCATGCTGGCCCAGCTTTACGCGCAGAAGGGCGATGGCGCGAAAGCGTTGAAAGCGCTCGAGACGATCCACAAGAAAATCGCCCTGGCCGACAACATCATCGAACTCAACGCCCTCACCGTGGAGCTCGGCGACAAGTTCTTTAACAAGCAGCAATTTAAAGAAGCGCTCGCCTGTTACCGCTACGCTTATCCGCGGGAGCAGATCATCCGGCTGCAAAACGACCGCATCGCCGGCATGCAGCGCCGGATCGAGGCGAATATTGCGGCCGTTCGCGCCAACCCGTCGGAGATTACCCAGCTCGCGCCGGTGAATAACCAGATCAAGGAGAACATCGCCAACGCGCAAAAGTTGCTGGCCGATTTTGAGAAACTGCCCTCCATCACCCCGGCGATTTATCTGCGCCTCGGCCGCTGCTTTTACGAACTCGACCGCAAATGGGAAGCAATCGTGGTCAACCAGGAAATCCTCGACCGTTTCAAGGAAGGCCCGGAACGCGAGCCCGCGCTCTTCGGCCTGATTGTCGCCCTGGCCGACGTCAACCAGCCCGCGCGCGCGCAGCAGCGTTGCGAGGAATACCTGCGCGATTTCAAGAACGGCCCGAACGTCGCGACCGTCGGCTATTTGTTAGGCGCGGTCGCCCTGCAGGCGGGCGATCCGAAGGCGGCGGAGACATTCTTTGGCCGCATCCTCGAATCGCAACCGAAGAGCCAGTTCCGCGAGCAGATTCGCTACCTCCTGGCGAACGCAAAATTTTCCGCCGGCAATTACGCCGACGCGATCGCGGCCTATAACAAATATCTCGGCGAATTCCCCAAGGGCGCGAACGCTGACGACGTGAAGTATCGCATCATTCTCTGCTCGCTTTTTGCCGGCAAATACCAGGAAGCGATGACCCAGCTGCAGGATTACATCGCGAAAAACAGCAGCAGTAATTTCCTGCCGGATGCGAAATACCGGCTCGCGGTCTGCAAATACGCCGCCTCGCTTTACGACGAGGTCATCACCGATTGCCAAGCCTGGGAAAAACAGTTCGGGAACAATCCACAGCTCGGCGAAGTGCTCGCGCTCCTCGGCGACGCCTACGCCGCAAGCGATCGCGAGTCCGCCGCCATCCCGGTTTACATCCGCTCCTACCAGACCGCGACGACCGACGAGGTGATGAACTACTCGCTCGAGGCCGCGAGCAAGCTGCTCCAGAAACGCGGCGAATGGGACAAGGTGAGCGAGCTCTACACCGGTTTCGTCAAGGACAAGCCCGATCACCCGACCGTCGTCTCGGCCCTTTACTGGATCGGCAAGGCGAAGGCACGCGAAGGAAAAATCGACGAGGCGAAGCAGCTCGCGGCCGACACGATCAAGAAATACATCGCCGATCCACACCGGGACGCGGTTGAGCAGCTGATCACGCAACTGGCGCAACTCTGTGTGAAGAAAAAGAAGCCAGCGGAGGACGCGACCGCGCCGGCCGGCGAATCTTCCCCGGCGCCCGTGGCCGAGACGGAAGACCCTGGCGCGGAACTTGACCGCCTCCTTTCCTCCGCCGCGAGCGAGGAATCGCCCACCGCCAGGGCGCGCATCCTCTTCGCCAAAGCCGAGCTCGGCCGCCTCCGCCGCCAGCCCGCGGACGAGGAAAAAAATATCGCGGAAATCGCGAGTCAATTTAAGCCGGAAGACCTGAGCCCGCTGCTCCTGGGCGCGGCGGGCGATTATCTCCTGGGCCAGGGAAAACTCGACCAGGCGGCGGCGTTTTATCAGCACCTGCTGGATAATTTCGCGAAGAGCCAGATGATCGACTACGCCTACCGCGGGCTCGGGGAAATCGCCTACCAGAAGAAGGATTACCAGAAAGCGCTCAATTTCTTCAACGACGGCACGGAGAAGATCGCGGCGACGACGAAACTGAAGGACATCTCGCTCAGCCGCGCCAAGACTCTTCTCGCGCTGGGCAAACTGGATGAGGCGCAGAAAGGCTTCGAGCAGGTCGCCTCGGTCCGCGAATGGCGCGGCGAAGCGACCGCCTACAGCGTCTATTCGTTAGGCCAGATCGCAGCCAAACGCGGGAAATGGGCGGAGGCCAATGCCTTTTATCAGCGCGTGTTCGTGGGCTACCAGAAGTTCCTGCCTTGGGTCGCGAAAGCTTACCTCGCGAGCGGCGAGAGTTTCGAAAAGCTCGGCAAAACCCAGGAGGCGACCAACACCTATCGCGAGCTGCTGCGAAACGAGAAGCTGGCCAATTTCAGCGAAGCGGCGGAGGCGCGGAAGCGGCTCGAAGCGCTCGGGCAGGGATGATGAAAACGCCTGCTTATTCTCGCACTCTCACGTTTGCGCCTCTCGTGCTCGTTCTCCTACTCGCGCTCGCCCCTCCCGGCTTCGCCCAAAGCATTCTCCTTAAATCCGGCCAGACGATCGAGACCAAGGGCGTGCGCCGTTCCGGCGACATGGTCATGGGCAAAGTGCAGGTGGGCGCGAGCAGCGGCGAGGTCGGATACCAGGCGGCGACGATTTCCAAGATCAACTTCCCCGAGCCGCCGCAGCTCAAAACCACCTCCGCTTTTCTCTCCCAGGGCCAGCCGGAGAAGGCTCTCGCCGACATCGAGCCGGTGGTGAAATATTACGAGCCTTTCCGCGACCTGCCCGGCAACTTCTGGGCGCCGGCCGCCCTGCTCAAGGTCTCCGCTCTCAGCGGCATGCAGCTCGATAAACAGGCCGAGGCGCTCGGGGACGAAATCCGCAAAAGTGTGATCGATCCCGAAACCGCCCGTGCCGCCCAGCTCCAGCTCGTCCCCGGCCTCGTGCGCCAGGAGAATTTCGAGAAGGCGCTGCAAATTTGTGCTGCCGTGATCAAGGAAAGCGCCCAAGCCGATGTCCTGGCAGAAGCCTGGGTGCGAAAAGGCGATGCGCTCCTCGCGCAACGGCAGTGGGACGGTGCCGTCCTCGCCTACCTGCACGTGCCGGTATTTTACGAGAACGAAAAACGCTGGATGCCACTGGCGCTCCTCGGCAGCGCGCGCGGTTTCCGCGCCTTGGAAGACTTGGAAAGGGCGAAGAGATCGCTTAATGATCTGACCGCCGCCTATCCAAAATCGGCGCAGGCGGAGATCGCCCGGGCTGAATTGCAGAAGATGCCAAAATGAAAAACATGACACGACAGATCCTTCGCCTAACGAGAATACAGCGGCTCGGCAGCCTGCTCGCCGTCGTCCTGACCGGCGCCTATCTCCTCCTCGCCACGCCCGCCTTTGCGCAGGCCGCGGCCACGCCCGCGCCTGGGGCCGGGGTCCATTCCAAGACCCTTTGGGAACAGATCAAGGAAGGCGGCTGGGTCATGTTTCCGATCGCGATCTGCTCGATCGCGACGCTTTACCTCATCGGCGACGGGGTGATTCGGACGAGCCGGAAAAAAACTTCGCCGCCGGAACAGGAGGACGCGCTCAAGACGCTCTTCCGGCAGGGCGATTACGTCGGCGCGCACAACTATTGCAAAACTAATCCGTCGCCCCTGACCAACGTCCTCCGGACCGGAATCGGCCTCCTCGGGGAAGGCAAGGAAGTGGCGGAAGACGGCATGATCGGCGCTCTCTCGAAGGAAAATTCGCAGATGCAAACCTACATCAGCTACCTCTCGGTCATCGGTGTCACCACCCCGATGATCGGTTTGTTAGGTACGGTCACGGGCATGATCAAGGCCTTCGCCAAACTCGGCTCGAGCGGCATCGGAGATCCTTCCGGCCTCTCGGCCGCGATCGGCGAAGTGCTGGTCGCGACCGCGAGCGGCCTCGTCATCGCCATCCCGGCCTTCGGCGCCTTTTATTTCCTGCGCAACCGCGCGACCGATGCGCTTCACCACATCCAAGACATCGTGAACAGCCTCTTCCGCAAGATGCCTTATGAATCGCTCTCCGGTGTCCATCTGGGCGACGACGAGCTTTTCGCCGCCACCCCAAACTGGCTCGGCGGCGACGCCCACGCCCAGGCCGACCCGGCCGAGCAGCCAGCCTAACGAGGAGGAACGGCGATGGCAGGCGGAGGAGGAGGAACAGAATCGGGCGAACCTGAATTTCAGGTCGCGCCGATGATTGACGTCCTCCTCGTCATTCTCGTGTTCTTCATGACCATCACCTCGACCCAGGTCTTGAAGGTCGATCAATCGATCCAGTTGCCGATCGCAAAGGACGCTCAGAAAAAGGACAACACCCGCGCCGAAGCGATCGTCAACGTGCGCTGGAAGCTGCCGGCGAAAAAGGCGCAGTTCGTCTTCGACGACCGGGTGTATCCGAACGCCAACGAAATGGTGGGCCCGATCAAGACGGCGCGGATCACGGGCGAGAAAAAAATCACCGCCGGCGCCAACCCGAATTTTCGGGCCGTCATCCGCGGCGACAGGGACGTGCCGGCGATCTACGTTTCGCAGGCGATGAATGCCTGCGCTGAAGCCGGGATCAGCGACATCTCGTTCTCGGCCGTGAACAAGGAATAGCGATGCGCCGTCTCGAGACGAATCTTAACGAAGGCAACGCCGGTTTTCAGATCGCGCCCATGATCGACGTCGTTTTCGTGATCATGCTTTTTTTCATGGTCATGGCCGGCGCGGTCAAAGTGGAGAACGAGCTCAACACCCAGTTGCCCGGGACGGCGGAGACCTCGTCGTCGACCGATTTTGTCGACGAGCAAATCATCGCGATTTCCGATACCGGCGAAATTTCGCTGAACGACGAGCCGTTCGATTCCGCGACGAGCAAGGATTTGCCGAAACTCAAGGGCACGCTCATGCGGCTGAAGCAAAATGCCGATGCGGCCAAGGCGCCGGCGGTGGTCACGATCATCAGCGATACCCAGGCCAAATACAGCCGCACGATCGACGTTCTCGACGCGCTCGCGGTGGCGAAGATCGACAACGTCACCTTCACGGTGGCGGAGGAAGAATAGCGGCCCGTTTCCGGCTCGCTAGACCCGCGGCAAGAAACGTTGCGCGGCCGCTTCATCCCCCTCGACCGCGATCATGTAAACGTGGTCGTTTTCCGTCCAGGTCGCGGTCGTCCATTCCCCCTCCTGCTTGAAAACGACCGCGGCACCTGGCTTCAAACCGGGCAGGGCCGCACGATCGACGACGATAAGATGAGCCAGTCTGCCGCTCCCCCGATCGAAACAAACCAGGGTCACATCATGCTGGCGGAAGGAGAGAACGCGACAACCTACCGGGTCGAGCAGGGCTAGACTCGCGGGCACGTTCGGCGGAATCGCCTTCTCCCGGTGCAGCCAATCCATAATCACGCCCAAATTCGGGCTCATCAGCTCGAGCGACGGCGCGACCTTGATGAAGCTCACCATCTCGCTCGAATAAGCGGGTAAAAGGTCGCTCGACTCAGCCCCGCGATTGCGCCAGACATCCGCCACCTGCACGAGGAGGAAAAGCAACGCCGCCGCTCCGGCTAGGCCCACCATCCAGCGAGTAAAGCGAAAGGCCGCCGGCGGCTGAGCCTGCGCCAGAATGCGCGTCTGGAGACCGAACGGTGCGGGGAACTCTGCGACCTGGTCCGCGATCGCCTGATCGAAGGCCTGTTCTTCTCCCCACCAGCGCGCCAGCGCGGGATTCTCGGTCGCGAGGCGCAAGGCCTCGGCAAATTGCGGCTCGTTCGGATCATCCAGATCCGGCCGATACGACTGGAGAATCAAGCGTGCCTCCGCCTCATTCATGCGCGTGTGCTCCTTCATTTTTGGTCGTTAGGCGAGCGCCGTCGGCGAGCGTGCGGCGGAGCTGTTCCTTCCCGCGCGAGATGCGCGACATGACGGTCCCGATCGGGATCTCCAGCGTCTCCGCAATTTCCCTGTAGGAATGTTGCCGCAGGTAAAAAAGGGTGAGCGGCGCGCGGTAGATCTCCTCCAAGGCAAAAAGCGCGCGCTGCACGATCGCGCCATCGAGTTGGGCCACGACCGAGGATGCTACCGTCTGGGCGGCGACCGCCTCGGCGCTGCTCTCCGCCTCGACGAAGCGATCCCGCTGGCGTTTGCGGCCGAGAAATTCCCGATAGAGCGAGGTGAAGAGCCAGGTCTTGACCTTGGAGGGATCGCGCAACTGGTGCCCCTTCAACGCCCAGAGCAGAAACGTCTGCTGCGTCAGGTCGGCGGCGTCCGATTCCTGGCGGCTGAGTGAGAGGGCAAAGCGATAGAGCGGCATGTAAAAGTCCTCGACCAATTTTTCGAAGTCGAGTGTTGCCACGTTCCGATCCTAGGCGAGGTCCCAAAAACCCGCCAAGAAAATCAAATGACGGCAACGCGATCGCCTTCACCGTGGGAGGGCCGTGCCGGCCGATTATTCCTTCTGCGCCAATGAGATCAGTAAACCCATTTCCCGCCCGGGGAGGAGAGCACGGGGATATGCGCGGTCGAATAATCCGTCTTGCCGATCGCGCCCCACATCTTGATCCCGGTCGCGTCCCGCCAATGTTTGCTCATGCTTTCGCCGGTGTGGCAGCCCCAGCTTTTGACGAAAGCGTCCCGGATGAAAGCGCGCCGGTTGATCCGGGTGAGCTCCGATTCGTGCAGCCACGACTTCGAGGCGCTGTCGACGATGTTGCTGTAGTCGAAAAGGAAACAGGCCTTGTTTGAGTGCCCGAAAAATTCAAAGACGGCAATCTTCACCTGGTTGCGCGGCATCCCGTTGTTCAGGTAGTCGATCACCTCGCCGCCGCGGTCGAAGTAGACCATCTTGAGATTGAATCTGTCCCGCACGCTGTTGATGTGCGAGATCAAGTCCTGGTTTTCCTGTTTCCCGCGATCGACGTAGCCCGGCTTGTAGACCAGCCAGGTGATCAAGGCGTCGGGGCCGTACTGGGCGCGCAATTGCTCCGTCCGGATTCGGCCGGACCGAACGAAATTTGCCCACCAGTGATCGTGCGGCCGGGCCTTGTATTGTTCCCACTGGTGCAGGGAGGGCCCGCCGATGAGCAAAACGTATTCGCGCTGCTCGGCCTGGGCCGCGGCGGTGGCGAAAAAGCTGAAAAGGATGAGGAGGGCGAGGCGCTGTTTCATGAGATGGACAGGAGCAGTATCTATGCGCGGAACGGAAGACCACGCAAGCACTGCGGACCAAACTTTCCGGTCTTCAGACAAGACAGGTCAAACCGCCGGGTCGCGCTCGCCTCGGACGAGATCGCAAAGCTCCTGTCGTTCCCGGATCAGGCCGAACCCGGTGCCGCGGACCAGCACCTCCGCCGGGAGTGGCCGCGAGTTGGAGTTCGACGCGCGCATCGCTTAAAACGTTGCGCGCAC
>JALYQE010000043.1 GCA_030855965.1 Verrucomicrobiota bacterium
CATTGCATGGTGAACGGTGCCGTTGTCTCGGAAGGCGAACTGATGTTCACCTTCCTCGATAAATGAGCGCGGTGACGGTCCACCCGACCGCGATTGTCGACCCCGCGGCCAAACTCGGCGCGGGCACTGTCGTTGGCCCCTACTGCATCGTCGCGGCGGGAGTGTCGTTAGGCGAGAACTGCTGGCTGCAGCATCACGTGACCTTGGAAGGTCCGCTCGCCGCCGGGCGCGGGAACAAGTTTTACGCTTATTGCTCGATCGGGCAGCAGACGCAGGACCTGAAATACAAAGGCGAGCCGACTTATCTCGAGATTGGGGACGAAAATGTCTTTCGCGAGTTCGTCACGGTCAATCGCAGCACCGCCGAGACCGGGAAAACGCGGGTCGGGAGCGGCGGAAATTTTCTGGCCTACTCGCACATCGGGCACGATTGCATTGTCGGAGACGCGGTCATTTTCTCGAACAACGGCACGCTTGCCGGACACGTCCAGGTGGGCGATCACGCGGTCATCGGCGGGCTCACGGCGGTCCATCAATTCTGCCGGATCGGTCGCTTCGCCATCACGGGCGGCTGCTCCAAGATCGTGCAGGATGTGCCGCCGTTCATGATCGCAGATGGCAACCCGGCCGAGGTCCGCGGAATCAACCAGCTCGGCCTCGAACGGGCCGGTTATGCGCCGGAAAAAATCAAATCGATCAAGGAAGCGTTCCGAATCATTTACCGCGGAAAGTTGAACACCGGGCAGGCGGTGGCGGCGCTGCGCGAGAAGCTGGGCGCGAGCGAAGAGGCGCAGTCGATCGTGCGCTTCATCGAGGAAAGCGAACGCGGAATTATTCGTTAGGCCGCGACAAGCGGCGTGTCTCCCGGGGTGAGAACGCCGTTGAACTTCGGGTAAAGGAATTTCGCCACCGGCGCGTTGCTTTTGGTGAGAGCGACGGCGCGGGAGAGGCCCGCTTCCTGGAGCTGGCGGAGCGATTCCGCGAGCAAGGCGGTGCCGAAACCCCGGTTGCGGTATTCCAACAGGACACAGGGCCCGGGCGAGAGATGATTTTCGCTCTCCGGATCGGGAATCAAAACCGCCGCGCCGATCATGCGCAGGCCGTGGCGCAAGGCGAGCCCAAGACCGATCTTTCCCGGGTCGAGCGCGGGCTGCAGCCAGCAATCAAGCATGCCGTTGACCTCGTGCATCGCGTCGCTCCAGGCGGTGTCGTGCACAAAGGAACGGCGGATGACGATGCGCAGTTCCTTTTCGTCGGCGAGCGTGATCGGAGTGAAGGAGTAATGGGGCGGCAGGGCACCCAACGTCGGAAGCTGGTTCAAATCCCAATGAAAACGGACCCAGTGAACAAACTTCATGCTGCGCGCCGAGATTATCATGGCGCGGCAAGGGGCCGCAACTGTCGTTTCAGAAAATCGACCGCGCGCTCGGACGAAAGACAGAAATTTTTCTTGCGCGGACTTTTTCCCTTTCCGGCTTTTTAGTTCTCCTGGACGACGCGGAGCGCTTCCTGAAAGGGCAGGTAGAGTTCGTGGTGCTGCGCCACGCCGCGCCGGAGGACAGGCCGGAAGTTTGCGATGTCGGCGATATTGAGAATCTGATCGACGCTCTGGACGAAGGCGCTCATGGCGTCGTTGGTCGGGCTGCGGTGAGTGAGGAGGACGAGGAAGTGTTCCCGCCGCAGGGCGTTGGAGCGGAGGACCATTTCCCGGAGGATCGGGTTCTCGCCCGGGCCCGCCCCCTTAAAATTCTCGTAAATGATGACGACGTTATAGCTGTAGGTGGCGAGCTTGAGCAGGATGTCTTCCTCGAAAAGGCCGAGGTGCACCTTGTAGCCGAGCTCGGCCAGCTGGGGCACGATCAGCTTCTGGTAGTTCGGATGGTCGATACAGACGAGGGCGGTCTTGTCGCCGAGGTCGAAGAAATTGCTGTCGTGCTCGATGTTCATCTTTATGCCTAACGAAAAGCGTTGACGGGGCGGTCGAGGCGGAGGCCGGCCTCGCGCTGATTCTCGATCCCGCGGGTTTTTTGAATGAGGTCGATCCCGCGCGCGACCCGGCCTTTCTTGGAGGAGAAGAGGCGGGCCGTTTCCTCGCTGATGACGCCGTTCTCGTAGGCCCGGAGGATCGACTGGTCGAAGGTAATCCAGCCGAAGGGGGCGCTCGCTTCCGTGATTTCGTAGAAGCTGCGGTTATCGGCTTCGCCGAGGGCAATCGTCTCGCGGGTGCGCAGGTTGTGGCCCATTACCTCCATCAGGAGGTGACGTCCGCCGCTGACCCTGGGCGCAAGCCGCTGGCTGACGACATAGCGCAGGCTATCGGCGAGGCGGAGGCGGAGCTGCTGCTCTTCCCCTAACGAAAAGAGGCCGAGGATGCGGTTGATCGCCTGGCCGGCGTCGACCGTGTGCAGCGTGCTCAGGACGAGGTGACCGGTTTCCGCGGCCATGAGCGCGACCTCAACGGTGGCGCGGTCGCGCATTTCGCCGACAAGGATGACCTTGGGCGCCTGGCGGAGGGCGGCGCGCAGGCCGTTGGGATAATTATCGAAATCATGCCCGAGCTCGCGATGGCTGAAGGTCGCGCGGGCCGGCGGATGAATGAACTCGATCGGATCCTCGAGGGTGATGACGTGGACCGATTGCTTGAGGTTCACCTCGTTCAGGATGGCCGCGAGGGTGGTGGTCTTACCGCTGCCGGTGGCGCCGGTGACGAGGACGAGGCCGGTTTTTTCCTTGGCGATTTCCTCGAAGATCGAGGGCAATTCCAGCCCTTCGATGGTCGGGACCTCGGCCTGGAGCTTGCGCATGACGATGGCAAAATTGCCCCGTTGCCGGAAAATATTGACGCGAAAGCGCGCCTCGTCGGAGAGCGAATAGCTGCAATCGCAGGAACCGGTGCGCAAATATTCCCGCATGAGGTGGCGGTCGCCGTTCATCAACGTGAGGGCGAGATGCTCGGTCTGATAAGGGGTGAGGTGCTCGATCGGGGGATCGACGTAGACCGGCTTTAGTTCGCCGAAATCCTCCACCTGAAGGGGGTGGCCGACGGAAAAGTTGAGATCGGAGATGCCGTCATAAGTTTTCAGCATCGCGGAGAGGATCCGGTCGAGATCGGGCGTTCTCATGGCGAAAGCGCTTTACGCTTCGAAGTCGTCGGCCGGCGGAGTTTTGAGGAAGGGTCGGAATTTCTTTTTATCGATTGCCTTGTCGTAGGCTTCCTCGGGTGAAATGCGCATTTGCCGGAGGTGCTCCATGATGGCGTCGTCGAGCGGCTGGTTCCCCTTCTTTTTTCCGACCTGGATCATGCCCGGGATCTGGTGGGTTTTGGCTTCGCGAACAAGGTTGGCAATGGCGGTGTCGACGACCAGGATCTCGAGACCGGCGACGCGTCCCGGTTTATCGACCCGCTTGAAAAGGTTCTGCGCCACCACGCCCTTGAGCGATTCGGCGAGGGTGGCGCGGATTTGGTTTTGCTGGTCCGTCGGGAAGACATCGATCACGCGATCGACCGCTTTGGCCGCGCTGGAAGTGTGGAGCGTGCCAAAGACGAGGGGGCCGGTGGCGGCCGCGGTCAGGGCCAGCTCGATCGTCTCGAGGTCGCGCATTTCGCCGACGAGCAGGATATCCGGATCTTCGCGGAGCGCGCCGCGCAGGGCGGAAGCGAAAGAGCGGGTGTGGACGCCGACCTCGCGATGCTGCACGAGACAGTTCTGGCTGCGGTGCACGAACTCGATCGGATCCTCGACCGTGATGATGTGGTCGTGCCGCTGCAGGTTGGCGTAATCCATCATGGCCGCGAGGGTGGTCGATTTGCCGGAACCCGTCGGCCCGGTGACGAGAACGAGCCCTTTTTTCAGGAGCGGAAATTTCTTCAGAACCGGCGGCAGATTGAGGTCGTCCACGGTCAGGATCTTGGATGGAATCAGGCGGAAGACGGCCGAGATGCCGTATTTTTGCTGGAAGAAGTTGGCGCGATAACGAGCGACACCGGGAACCTCGTAGCCGAAGTCGACATCGGCCGTTTCCTCAAAAACCTTTATTTTTGCCTCGGGCGCGATCTCGTAGACCATCGCCTTGAGGTCATCATTCAGCAGGGCCGGGAAATCGACCCGGACGAGCTCGCCGTTGATGCGAAGCATCGGCGGATTGTTGGTCGCGAGGTGAAGATCCGAGGCCTTCTCCTCGGACATGAGTTTGAAAAATGCGTCGATGCGGGCCATGGATCGTTCTCCTCAGATAGCTAAATTGATGCCAGCGGCGGTGAATTTGCCGGAATCGGGTGCCGGGTTCGTTCGTTAGGCTTCGAGGACCGAGCGCATCTGCTCCACCAGCCGCTCGTGGGTGTAGGGCTTGGGAATGAATCCGCAGAGCCCGCGCCCGAGCATCGCCCCGACCTTGGCCTGCTCCCCGAAGCCGCTGCTCAGGACGACCCGGACCTTCGGATCGATCGCTTTGAGTCCATCAAAGACGGCATCGCCGTCCATGATCGGAAGAAAATAGTCGAGCAGCACGAGATCGATCTGCCGGCCGAGGCAGCGATAAACCCCAAGGGCTTCAATCCCATCCTTCGCCGTGATGAAGCGGTAATCTTCGAAATCGAGAATCTCCCCGGTGCACTCGAGGATTTCCTCGTTGTCATCGACCAGGAGAATGAGCTCGCGCGAACCCTTGGGATTGAGGATGACCGGATCCTGCGGCGCCTCCTCGGCAAGGGCGATTTCGCCCCCCGGGATGCGCGTCCTGACGCTGGCGACCGCTGCGGCCGCCGGCGCCGCCGCGAGGCTGGCGCCGGCTTCATCCCGCGGCAGGCGCGAGCCGGTATCGGCCATGATTCGTGTCGTGACTCGGTCGAAAATTGCCTGCGAGAAGCGGGAGGCCTGCGCGATCTGGTCGGTCAGCGATTGGAAGAATGCCTCGTCGTCTTTGCGCAGTCGTCCCTGCTCCGCCTCGCGTGCGGTCTGTTGTAAGAGGCGGTTCAAATCGGCCGCATTCGCGGCCAACCATTTGATGTCTTTGTGGTCCAGCATCGGCGGTCAGAGTTCTTTTTGTTCTTGCAGGCAGGCCCACGCGACGGACCCGAAGAGTCCGCAAAAGATGATGAAAAACAGGCCAATCGAGAGCATGCTGAGCAGGAGCGGAAGTGCACGTTTCATGCCCAAGGGAGGCAACGATCCGTTTTCCGAAAAAGTTTTTCCGCGGCCTCGATGAATCGCGGATCAGATGGAGTTTCAGCTTTGCCCTCGACCTTTAAGATCAGTTTCTACGCCGGGACGCTTCTCGCCGCGATTCTCGGCCTCTGGCTGGCCCAGCTTTGGCAGGCGGACAAACAGGTGCGGCTGCATACCGAGCATTTCCTCGCTCAAATCGCGGAGCGCGACTGGTCGGGCGCGGGCGATTTTATCGCGGCGGAATACCAGGATGACTGGGGGCACGACCGCAAGGAAGTCCTCAACCGTCTCCACCTCGTCCTCCGCTTCTTCACTTCCCTAACGATCACGCCCGCCCACCCGCAGGTCAGCGCCAATGCCCCAGCGGGCTGGTGGAGCGCGAAGGTTCAGATTGCGGGCGAAGGCTCGGAGTTCACCCGGGAAATCGTCGACCGGGTCAACGGCGTGACCGAGCCGTTCGTCCTCCACTGGCAGCGGCAAAGCTGGCGGCCCTGGGATTGGAAACTCATCCGGGTCAGCAATCCCGGGCTGGAAATCCCCGAGCGCGGCTTCTAGCACAGCGACTGCGCCTGTTCGTTAGGCTAACTGGATTATTTCCCGAGCGACTGTCGCAGCTCGGTCCGGGCGGCCTCGACGTCGTTGGCGCTGTGGTGGCAGAGCACAATCCCGCGCAACTTTTCTCCCTGGAAATAGCGCAGGGCAAAGCGGCCCTTGGCGTAGGAACCGCTCAGGTCCACCCGCGACGGCTGCTGGTTGAAGTCGCCGATGAAATCGAACTTCAGGTCGAACATTTCCGTCCAGAAATACGGGATGTGTTCGTATCGCTGGCGCTTTTTGCCTGTGATGTTAGCTCCGACGACCAAGCCCTGTTCGCGCGCATTCTCCCAGTGTGTCTGGCGGCGCATCCCGCCCATCAGCCGGTCGGGATAAAAGGCGAGGTCGCCCACCGCATAGATCCCCTTCTCTTCCGTCTCGAGATAATCGGTCACGGGCGAGCCGTGCGGGCCGGAGAGCGGCGTGTTGCGGACGATTTCCAGGTTCGGTTCCGAGCCGCAGCAGACCACCGCGACGCCGGCCGCGACGCGCTCGCCGCTTTTCGTTTGGATATTGCGCAGGACAGTCTTGCCTTCGAAACCGTTTAGGCTCGAGCCCATGAGCAGGGTCACGCCGTGTTTTCCAAACCGCTCCGTCACCCATGCCGCCGTCTCCGGGTCGAGGTAGCGATTGAGGAGCGAGGCATGGCGATGCATGATCGCGACCTTTAGTTTGCTTTGGCGCAAACTGGCCGCGACTTCGCAGGCGAGTAGCCCGCCGCCCACGACCACGATCATCTTTTCCGAAAGCGACATCTCGCGCAGCGCCAGGGCATCCCGGGTCGTGCGCAGATAAATCACATTCCCGAGCCCGATGCCCGCGACCTGCGGCCGGACCGGGCGGCTGCCCATGGCGAGACACGCCTTCTTGAATTCAATCGTCTCTCCGTTCCCGAGCACAGCGAGGCGGCGATCGATATTAAATTGCGTCACTACCGTGCCGAGGCGCGTCTCGACCTTGTGCGACTGATACCAGCGCTCGTCGATGTGCTGCAGCTTCTTCAGGTTGGCCGTCTTATCGCGCAGGAACTGCTTCGACAACATCCATCGCTGATAGGGAAAAAAGGTCTCACCACTGACCAGCGTAAGGCTTCCCTTTTTGTCGTATTTACGAATGCCTTCACAGACAGTCGCGCCCCCGATGCCGCCGCCGATAATCAAATAGTCACGTTGAATCATTTGGGAAAAGGGGACGATAGAGAATGGAACGACGGGATGGCGAGGGAAATCTTGACCCTTATTTAAAGGACGGCCCGGCAGATAATAACCGAAGCCACCACTCCTGCGAAATCTGCCATCAGCCCCGCCGGAATGGCGTGACGCGTCTGCTTGATCCCGACCGCGCCAAAATAAACCGCCGCGACATAGAAGGTCGTCTCGGTGCTGCCGTAAATCGTGGCTGCCATCAGGCTCGTAATGTTATCCGGCCCAAGCCGCTGCACCACATCGGTGAAAAGCGCCAGGGTGGCGCCGCCACTTAAGGGGCGCATGAGCGCGATCGGCAGCAGGTCGGTCGGGAAATTGAGAGGGTTGAGCAGCGGGGCGAGCGCGCGCGCCAGGAGGTCGATCCCGCCCGCGCCTTTAAACATGTTGATCGCCACCAGCATGGTGACGAGGAACGGGATGATCCTGAGGATGACGCCGAAGCCTTCCTTTGCCCCTTCGACGAATTCGTCGTAAACCTTCAGCCCGCGGAGCGCGCCGTAGAGGATAAAAAAAGAGAGGAGGATCGGGATCGCGAGGAGAGAAAGCGCGCTCACCCCGCGCACGAAATAGCTCGCGGCCAGAGCGTCCGCGCCCGGCGGCAGACCGAGCGCCTCGGGGAAAACCTGCCTAACGAAGAGCCCGAGGAAGAAAAGCGCGAGAAGGAGAAGCACGCCTTTTCCCCAGAGCGGCACTGGGTGGGTGCCGGCGGCTTCGCCCGCCACCAATTCCTCCGCCGTATCATTCGCTGGTGGAGCCACCCGGCCGGGCTCGGCGCTCCCGGCGACCGCGGTCGCGCGGACGCGAAAGAGCGGCACGTTCTCGAGCAGCTTCACCATCGTGATCGCCACGGTGGCGGCGCACAAAGTCGCGAGGAGCGAGGTGCCGACGATGCGGGTCGGGTTGGTCGAACCGGCGGCGACCAGAATGGCGATCGCGGTGGTCGGGATGAGCTGGACCGAGCTGGTGTTGAGCGCGAGAAAGGTGCACATCGCATTCGTGGCGGTGCCGGGATGCGGATTGAGCCTTTCCAGGTCGCGCATTGCGCGCAACCCGAGCGGGGTAGCGGCGTTGCCCAGCCCGAGCATGTTCGCCGCCATGTTCATGAGCATCGAGCCCATCGCCGGATGATCGTTAGGCACGCCTGGAAAGAGCCGGCTCATGACCGGGCGCAGGAGCCGGGCGAGCTTTTGCACGAGGCCGGCCCGTTCCGCCAGCCGCATCACCCCGAGCCAAAGCGCCATGATCCCGATCAGCCCGAGCGCGATCGTGACCGCGGTCTTCGCTCCGTCGAAAGCGCCCTCGGTCACTTCCTTAAGATGACCGTTCCAGCCTCCGATCGTCACCGCGAGCAGGACCAGGGCGAGCCAGATGTAGTTCAACACGCTTGTTCTGTAGCAGCGGTCACCCGGCGACGAAAAGCGATTTGTGTTAGATCGATCGGCCGCCCGCGACGATCGCGCGCGCCGAGCCGTCAGCGGCATCTCCCACGGCAAGGACGGACAGTGGCCCTACGGCCGGAACACGCGCGCCGGAATTTTTCTTCCCCGCCCGCGCTGCCACGGGCGATTCCGTCTGCCGCAATTCCACCCAAAACGTGCTCCCCTCGCCCAGGATGCTTTCGACACCGATCTCGCCCTGCATGGCCTGCACCAGCCGGCGCGAGAGCGCGAGGCCGAGACCGGTCCCTTCCACTCCTGAACGCTCGGCCCCGAGCCGGTCGAACGGGGTAAAGACCCGGCTCAGCATCTCGGGCGCGATCCCGGTTCCGGTATCGTGAACCGCGAAGCGCACCTTGCCCGCGCCGGCCCGGCATTTGATCAGGACCGCGCCACCCGCGGGAGTGTATTTCACCGCGTTGGTAAAAAGATTGAGCATGACCTGCTGCAAACGCCGGCAATCCGCGAGCACGAAATAATCGATCTCCCCCGCCGCTGGAGCGAAGAGGTCGACCGAACGCTCGGCCGCCAGCGGTTGAATCAACTCGAGCGCTCCCTGCAGGGCGAGACGGACGCTGACCGGTTCGAGCGCGAGCTGCATGCGGTCGGATTCGATCCGGCTGATATCGAGCACTTCATCGATCAAGCCGAGGAGATGCTGGCCGGCGGTGAGGATATGTTTGACGTGCGGGCGATGGTCGGAGCGCAACTCGCGCCGGTCGAGCAACTGGCCAAAACCAAGAATCGCATTGAGCGGCGTGCGCAGCTCGTGGCTCATGCGCGAAAGGAACTCGCTCTTCGCGCGATTGGCGCGGTCGGCGGTTTCCTTCGCCTCGCGCAATTCCTTTTCCACCCGCCGCTGCTCGGTCACGTCGTGCGCCACGCAGACGAGGATCTCATCTTCGGCCGACCAGCTGGCCGACCAGAGCACATCGACGACCGTGCCGTCCTTCCGCAGGCAGCGATTCACAAAATCGCTTCGCTTGCCGCGCGCGCGGGTCCCCTCTTCGGCTTCGCGCGACCAGGCGCGATCCTCCGGATGCACCAGCACGAGATAGCAGCGTCCGATTAATTCTTCCGGCTCGTAACCCCACAAACTTTGGCTGGCCGCATTGGTCGAGAGGAAGCGGCCCTGCGCATCAAGACTGCAAATCACGTCCTGGGAATTGTCCATGATCAGCTTGTTGGAATAGTGCGCCGACTCCAGTTGCCGATTCGATTTTTGCAAGGCGACCTCGGCCCGCTTGCGGTGGGTGACGTCGCGCGCGACCTGGAAAAGCGCCTGGTCACTCTCCGACCAATAGGCCGACCAAAGCACGTCGACCGTGCTCCCGTCTTTCCGGATATAGCGGTTCTCGAAATCAGTCACCGGCTGGCCGGCCATGACTTCGAGATTGGTCAGCCGGCTTCTTTCGAGATCGTCGGGATGCACCATCTCGACACAACTTTTCCCGAGCAGCTCCTCGGCTTTGTAACCCCAGAGCGATTCGCAGGCAGCGCTCACGGTCAGGAAACGACCTTCCGCGTCGTTCGCGCAGATGACGTCGCGCGAGTTGTCCATGATTAACTGGTTGGCGTACCGGCTCGCCTCCAGCGCGGCCGTGCGTTCCGCTGTGGCGCGCATTTCCTCGGTGCTGCGGAGGCAGGCGATGCCGAGGAAAATATCTGCAAACACTACCCAGCCGCAGTGCTCGAGGGATTTCCAGGCCGTGCCTCCGGCCGCTCCATAAATGGAAAACGGCAGGTAGGCTCCGCGCAGAAAATGATCCAGCACCACGACGAGGGTGGCCGGGATGAGGACGCGCCAGTCGCGATAGAACGACAGGATGACGAGAGAACAGAAGACATGAAAATGCGTTTCAAAACGGCCGCCGCTCAGGCTGATGAGCAGGCTGGAATGCAACATCTGGCAGGCGGCAATCGTGTAACGCGTCGCCGCCGTGCCCGGCCGGAAACGAGAAAGCGCCACCGGCACCAATGTGATCGCTCCGCCGAAAAGGATCGCCAGCCAGAGATGCAAATCGGGACTGATGACCTGCTCCTGCCAGCTCTCCGGCGCCACAACCAGGGCCACGATAATAAGAACGGCCCATTCCAGCAGGAGGAGGCGGACAATGAGCTGGTCGGTTTCGCGATAGACCCGGGCCCGCTGGTCCCGGAACAAATTCGCGGCGCGTCCGATGGACTCGAACACGCCGGGACCATTCCTGCTTTTCGTTAGGGTGGAGTTGCTCGTCATCTGGCAGACGCCGGGCGGGGCGCCTGCTTTCTTTGAGCAGACGCTGTTCCACTGCTCCCGGGTAAATCGGCCGCGGCCGGCGCGCGCTAGCGGAGCAAAGCGGCGGCGTGCTTGAGCGCGGAGTCGCTCGTCCCGCCGAGCATACGCGCGATTTCTTCCTGGCGCGCCTTGCCTTTCACCTCCCGCAGCCCGGAAAAGGTGCGTCCGCCCGAGACCTCTTTCGTGACCACGAAATGGCTCGTGGCGGCGGCGGCGACCTGCGGTAAATGGGTGATGCAGAGCACCTGGTGCCGGCTGGCCAGGGCGCGCATTTTCGCCCCGACGGCGTTCGCGATCTCGCCTCCGACGTTGGCGTCGATTTCATCGAAAACGAGGAGCGGAATCGCATCCTGCAGCGCCAGCGCGGACTTGATCGCGAGCATGACGCGCGAGATTTCGCCACTCGAGGCAACGGTCCGCAACGGCTTCAAGGGCTCGCCCGGATTGGGCGAAAAGAGGAGCTCTACCGACTCCGTCCCGCTCGCGCGCGGCGGCTCGAAAGCCGTTAGCTCGGCCTCAAATTCCGCCTGGCGAAATCCGAGATCGACCAATTGCCGGCGGATGTTTTTGGCCAGTTTCGGCGCCGCCCCCTGGCGCGCCTTGCGCAGCGCGGCGGCCGCGCGCTCGGCCGCTTTCTTCGCCTCCGCCACTTCTTGCGCCAGCCGCTCCAACTCGCCATCGCGCCCCTCGATCTGGCGCATCCGCTCCGCCGCCCGCTCGCCAAAGGCGATCACTTCCGGGATCGAGCCGCCGTATTTTCGCTTCAGCGTCTCGAGCAAAGTGACGCGTTGCTCCAGCTCCGCGAGCTGGGCAGGATCGAGATCGAGATTCTCCGCGTACCGATCGAGTGTGCGCGCGATTTCGGTCAGCTCGATCACGGCCGCGGCGTGCGCCCCCGCGCTTTCCGTCAGGCTGGGATCGATCTTTTCCAGCTCGCGCAGGAGGCGCTGCGTTTCCGCGAGCTGGTTCAGGACGGAGTTGTCGACTTCGGAAAGCTGCCGCGAAATCGCGGTGGCAAGCTCGACCAGGCGCCGACTGTTGCTCGCCCGGCGATAGCGGTCGTGAATCTCTTCTTCCTCGTTAGGCTCGAGCCGGGCCGCGCTGATTTCCTGGACCTGGTGGCGGAGCAACTCCACTTCCTGCTCGCGCACCGCTCCGGCGCCGCTCAAGGCTTCTTCCTCCGCCCGGAGCGACTGCCAGCGGCGAAAAGCATCCTCGCAGGCGCGCTGCAACGACTCCGCGTGGGCAAAGCCGTCGAGCAGGGCGAGCTGGCGTTCCGGGGCGAGGAGCGACTGGTGATCGTGCGGCCCATGCAGATCGACCAACTCGTCGCCGATCATCTTGAGCAGGGCGAGCGTGGTCGGGGAGCCGTTTACGAAATGCCGGCTGTTTCCGCCTAACGAAAAGGAACGCTTCACGATCAACTCGCCGGCCGACGGCTCGACCCCCGTTTCCTCCAGCCGCCGATTCAACTCCGCGAAATCCTCCCCCGCAAAAATCGCCTCCACCGTGCAGGTCTCCGCCCCGGTCCGGATCAGCGATTTATCCGCCCGTTCGCCGAGGAGGAGCTTGAGCGCGCCGATGATGATCGATTTGCCCGCGCCGGTCTCGCCCGTGATGGCGGTAAAGCCGGGGCCCAATTCCCATTCCAGGTCCTCGACCAGCGCGAGGTTTTTGATTCGCAGCAAACTGAGCTCCACCGGCATCGGGAGAAGTTGACAGTTGAGAGCGAAGGTTTGCCAGATGAAACTTGCGCACTCTGAAGTCCGACCATCCTCAATTGCGCCTGACCTTTCTCGGCACCGGCACCTCCCAGGGCGTGCCCATGATCCGCTGCGATTGCGCAGTCTGCCGTTCGCCCGATCCGCGCGACAATCGCACCCGCGCCTCGATCTATCTCGAAACTCCCGAGGGCGCCTACGTCGTCGATACCGGGACTGATTTCCGCACCCAATGCCTGCGCGAGGATCTCTGGCAGGTCGACGCCGTCATCATGACGCACTCGCACACCGATCACGTCATGGGGTTCGACGACCTGCGCCGTTTCGCCGCGCCGCGGGGCGGGATCATGCCGGTCTACGCCTCAGCCGAGACCATGGCCGACCCGGAACGGGTCTACGAGTTCGCCTTCAAGAATCCGAGCCCCTGGCCCGGCTATCTGAAACCGGAGCCCCACATTGTCGGCGGACCTTTTTCGTTAGGCGGAACGAGCATCACCCCGCTCCCCGTGCCCCACGGCGGCTCCGAAACCTACGGCTACCTTTTCGCCCGCCAGGGCGTGAAGTTGCTCGCCTACCTGAGCGACTGCAGCGCGGTGCCGGATGAAATTGCGCGCACTATCGCGGGCGTGCAGTTGCTCGTGATCGACGCGCTGCGCGAGAAACCGCACCCCACCCACCTCAGCATCGCGCAGGCGCTCGAGGCGGCGGGACGGGTCCAGCCCGGTCGGACACTTTTTACCCATATCTGCCACGAGCTGCCGCAAAGCGCCGAGAGCGGGTTGCCAGCCGGGGTCGGCCTCGCCTACGACGGGCTGAAAATCGAGCTCACTCCGTGAAGCGGCTCCTCCGCCTGCTCATCTTCTTGTCGTTAGGCGCGAACGCGCCCGCGGCCGATCTCTCCCGGGCCACGATCGTCGTTTACAATCGCAACGCGCCCGAGGCCGTGGCCCTGGCTTACTTTTACGCCAAGGCCCGCCAGATTCCCGACGATCATCTCGTCGGCCTCGAATGCTCGAACGAGGAAGAGATCAGCCGCCAGGATTACGACACGACGATCGCGGAACCGCTCCGCAAAATCTTTGCTGAACGCAAATGGTGGAC